>NZ_WLUG01000097.1:0-2832 GCF_009706505.1 Providencia sp. wls1922
TGGCGAGGTTTCATTCTATAAGTTAGGTGACAACGTATTCACTCTTATCACACTAGCATTGATTTTGCGTAGCGCACTAATACTTTTTCACTATCCACCGTATTTTGTTTCCCCATAACTTCACTATCCATTTCTAAAACTACACCAATCATGGCTAAACACCCATCAACAAACCCTTCAGCCACTTGCATCATCTGACGAACTCGCCCCTCGCTAACCTTTAATTTTTTTGCAATGCCGCGCTTTGATACACCATACAAATAATGCATAACTATCAGTTCTAGTTCTTCATCTTTTCTAACCGCTTTTAATTTAGCAATGACACTATCAATAATAATTCCATCATTATCAGTACATGAAAGCCTAGGTGCTTCTTTATTTGAGATTAGCCCCTTAAATCCAGCTGCAATATGCGAATAATCTACACCAGGGTTATTACTTGCCCAGCCTGCCCACTTTTCTAAAACTAACTGAATATCTCTCATGCAATAATCTCCACTGCGTTCCGCACAACGCATCAACCAAATACACCCAAACCGATTGACCGGTCGAGAAATTTAAATAACAAAACTAACTGGCTACCGTTTTCTTGCTCCCACCCTTTCGGATCCTTGTGTAATTCACTGTGGTGAACCCTGCATAATGGGATAGTGAACAAGTCATGGGCTTTTGTGCCTATGCCACCCTGCCCGTAGCCAATAATGTGATGAGCATCATCAGATGTGGCGCCACAAACACAACAAGGCTGTGATTTTACCCATTGCAGATATTTCACACTTTCCAAGCGCTGAAGCTTTGGAAACTTCATAAAACTTGCTGGTGGCTCAGGATCTACAGCTAAATCTAATACTTTCTTTATCTCTTCAATACCATTCACATCGTCGCTGAGGAATGATGGAGAAAGAGAGATAGGCCCTACTGATTTATCGCCTAATGAATTAGGCAACGGGACAATTAACATGCGGCCAGTGAATTTGTGTAATTCGTTAACTCCTGGTCTGAATATCACAGCGCTAATCTCAGGCACAGGGATCGGCGTTAGTATCCATTGATTGCTCATGCGACTTTACCCACCACCATTAATTTCACTAAATCAGCGCTTTTGCTTTCATAGAAATGCGGCTGTGTTTCACGCGGATTGTTAGGGCTAGTGATGTTTTTCCCGTAGATAAGCCCTTTAGATGTAATCGACCAGAAGTATTTAGTTTTATCAATGCCTTTAGTGCTAGGGCGAGATTTACGCTCCACCAGCCCTAATTCTGATAAGCGTTTATAAGCCGCTTGCGCAGAAATATTAAGTCCATTCTTGCGAATGAATTCAGTTAGTGAGTGTGTTGTACGACTAGATCCATCGACAGCATCGCTAGGAGCGTCAATTGCATAAGTAGGAGATAGATTAGGTAACCCAGCCATTTGCTGTAGTTTTTGGTACCCGCCTAATTTTGACGAATTAGATAAGTTGAGAGTTTTAGCCATCGATTCCAGCAGGATTGTTCCCGCTTGAACTTTGTCACTTAGTTTTGCTTGAATTCGTTGTTGGACAGCAGAATCGAAAGTACGAATGACTTTTAGGCTAAATGCCGGGCTGATCCACATAGCGTATGCATAAACGATTTCGCGTAGAACATATGTCCCTTGTTCGGTACCACCCTTAATTACCTCAACTGAAGCGATGCTCATATCTGAGCATCGGTCAATTTCCATACATAAATCTTTTGTCGTTTCAATTCTAAGGAAGTTTGATGGCTTATGCTTTTCCTCACCACCGGCCGCACGATGTAAATCATTCAAGCAAAAACGACCATTAAAATCTTGGCGCACACCGACACCATCAATCACCAAATTATTCATATCTAGTCACTCCACATTATTTATGTTTACGCCCTTTTAGCCGCATCAAAATGGGCAATTTTTTATTCATTTTTATGGTATCACGGTATTTTTCATGTACACCATAAATTGGAATTCATTCTAAAAATCAACTTATTGGGATTATTTGTATCTCAAACCGACCACCCTTTACCACCTCGCACCATTGCATATCAACACGCTTAACTTGTTCATCATCTTTCCAAACATTGGCGTGTGTCAGTGCATCGAATGGCGCTTTCAAATAGTTGTCGATATCTCTCCTATGGTTTGTTGGTGGGTACATCTTCACAATGACTGTTACATCATCAGTAATTGCCATTGGTCGCTTGCGTAGCTGCTCATACACGGCAGCTATCGCGTTAGCTCTGAACTTGCGACCATTTTCACTAATCAGGTGACGTTTCCCAACGTGGCGCCAGTATGTGTTTACACTAGGCGGGAACGGCAGAATAAAAGTGATTGGATTAGTCATTGGCTACCACCTTATTCCAAATTCTTACAGCTTCAGGCTTGTCATTTATCGCGGGGCCTTTGGCGCCGCAGCTGTGGCAATAAACATAAAACCAAGTGCGATACTCAAGCGTTTCGATGTGCAGATCCTCGCTACCACATTTGCACTGGTGAATTTCAGGCATCTTGTCTTTCATGCTCTAACTCCCGCCAGCAAGGCATCAAAGCGTTTTACTAAAGCCAGCAAAAATTCATCATCATTCACTGGGGTGTTTATATCCGCCTTTAGCTGATCCAATATCTGCTCGCTATTGCCTGATACTCGATACAAATCATTTTCACATTGGTAAATAAGACCGTATTTCAGCAAAGATTTAATTCGCGTCGTTGCCCCTGAACGGCCGTTCATACCCATTTCGATAAAGAGATCATCACGATTAAATGCTCTATCTTTAAAAATCGTTATAACTTCTCGATACTGTCTAATCTGTCTAGGGATCATGCCGCCAC
>NZ_WLUG01000098.1:0-18676 GCF_009706505.1 Providencia sp. wls1922
CAATGTCTGTTTTCATCATGCTGTCACTTTGTCACGCCCGCGCGTAACCCTCTATGAATATGGGTTCTCATAGCGCTATGAGAACCGTAACCCTTTGAGTAAAAAGAAGATGATTGAGATAGTGGCGTTATCGAAATGGCAGTTACGTCAGAAACGGAGATTGATTTATGTCGCAAGGTAAAAACACGCGCCAGATAAAGCTGATTGCTTGTGCAGAGGGGATGACACTAAACGGTTTTCCCGTTGAACGTGAACATATCGAGCAGATGGCGAAAGATTACGACCCTAAATTTTATTGTGGTCGTGTGAATTTGGATCACATTAAAAGTCTGTTCCCAGATAGCCAATTTCGCAGCTATAGCATGATTTCAGCGGTGAATACCGTTGAATTAACTGAAGGTGAACTAAAAGGCAAATTAGGGCTTGAAGTCACTATTGATATTGATGATTTAAAAGATGAATACATCGTTAATTTGAATAAGTCAGGCCAAAAGATTTTTTCCAGTATCGAATATTACCCTTCATTCCCACAAACCAAACGTGCCTATTTAACCGGTGTGGCGTTAACTGATTACCCTGCGGCAATTGGTTCCCGTCCTATTGAACTGAGTGCGGCTTCTCGCGGCTTACCAGATAGCGGTAATTACTTTACCGCCTCATTAGAAACGCAGTGCCATTTGTTAAATGAGCAACACACTGAACACCAAGAGGAAAAGGAAGCCAGTAAGAAGTTTTTATCGACGGTGAAACAGTGGTTAGGGCTTGAACGTAATCACAACTCAGAAGAAACCACCAATCTAAAAACAGCCATTGAGTTGACTGCGCAGCAATGCGGCACCTTGCTAACTGAAAACGAAGCACAAAAACAAGCATTATCACAGTTAACCAATGACTTTAACGCCTTAAAGCAGCAGCTTGCAGTGACTGATGGTTCAGGAGAGTCACGCCCTCAAGTCACCGGTGGTTCGACTAAGTTGGCTGAGTATTAGGCCGCATTTTACTTTCTTCAATTTTAATCAATAAAAGGTTTTTACTATGGGTATCAGTAATGAATCACTGGCGAATTATCTCTCATGGCTTGACCAGCAAGCTCGCTTAAATGGAGTACGTCGTGAGGGTTCGTCATTAAATTTTAGCGTTGATCCTGCGGTGCAGCAGCGCTTAGAAAAAGCCAAAATGGAAAACAGCCCATTTTTAAAACAAATTAACTCATTTGGGGTGACGGATCAGGAGGGGCAAAAGGTCTTTGGTTCGGTCAATGGACCGATTGCCGGTACAAATGATTCAACGACCGAGCGCCGTCAGCCTGAGCAAGTCAATGAGGAAAACAGCGACGATTACCGTTGTGATAAAACCAACTGGGATACATTTATCCCATATTCATGGTTAGACGCATGGGCGGGGCACCCTGAATTTCAACCGATGATCAGTCAACTGATTGCACAGCAAGAAGCTAATGACCGCTTAATGATTGGGTTCAATGGTGTGAAACGGGTGAAAAAATCCAATAAAGCCGAAAACCCATTGTTACAAGACGTCAATATCGGTTGGCTGCAAAAAATCCGTAATGCGGCACCACAACGCGTGATGAAAGACGTCACCTTAACCAGCCGTGATGAAAGCGGGAAAATCATTGCCAAAGGGATGTATGCCAATGTGGATGCGATGGTATTTGATGCGGTGAATTCATTGTTAGACCCGTGGCACCGCCGCGCACAAGGGTTAGTGGCGATCACCGGTTATCAACTTTATACCGATAAAAACTTCAAAATCATGAACCAGCACAGCGAGCAAAACCCAAACATGGAAATGCTCGCGGGTAATGAACTGTTGAAATTGAGCTCAATGGGTAACTTACCGACCTTACAAGTGCCATTTTTCCCTGATGGAGCAACGTTGATAACGACCTTTAAAAACCTGTCGGTGTACTGGCAAAAAGGCAAGTACCGCCGTGTGATCAAAGATGAACCGGAATATAACCGCGTGGCGACTTATTCGTCGGGTAATGAGGGCTATGTGATTGAAGATTACGGCCTATCTTGCCTGATTGAAGGCATCAACTACGCCGAAAGCAAAGAAATTTAAGCCAACATTGGGGAATGCAAATGGAACATTTAACACCGGCACAGCAGCACTGGCAAAAAGTGATGGCATCGCGCCGTGGTGGGTTACCAGCCGACATGTCACGGGCCGATATGACCGCCTATGAAAATATTTTACACCGTTTACGGGCAGACCAAGCGCAATTAAGCAATATCCAAGGCAATGACCGTAAAGCGGCGTATAAACGCAAGGTTTTACCTAATTATCACGGTTGGATTGAGGGCGTGTTGGAAAGCCAGAGCGGTGTGGCTGATGAGGTCTTTACTCGCACTTTGGTGTGGCATATCGACGCAGGTTTATACACAGAAGCCTTAAACATGGCCGAATATGCCATCCAATTTAATCTGCCATTACCCGATAACTATAACCGCACCTTAGCCACTGTTTTAGTTGATGAAATTTGTGATTGGTCATTAGCAGTTAAAGCAAGTGGCAAAGACGATGAAGTGACAGCGTCACTTGGTGATTTGCTGAGTTTAGAGCGTATTACAGCGCAATCCGATATGCCTGATGGGGCACGTGCTAAGTTGTACAAAGTCATTGGTTTAACACTCAAAAATGATGATAAGCAACAAGTCTTAGCCCTTGAATACCTACAAAAAGCCATTCTGATTGACAAAGATATTGGCGTGAAAAAAGAGATTGAACAGCTATTACGGGCAGTGCGTAAGCAAGAAGACGAAATGCTTAAAAAATAGCAATAACCGAGTTGCACCCGCGTGCCACGGAGGCACAGCAATAATAAAGGGTTAACCCTCTGTATTGTCGCTGTCCACCTCCGTTTTTTCAAAGGGGTAATCATGGGCTTAGTGGCATCAAAACAAATTCATAGCGTGCAAGACGAAAGCGTCAGCGATGGTGATGAAAAAATCACGTCAGGTGAATTTTGGCCAGACATTGGTTTAGACCCGTTACGCCAATCCATGAGATTAACGGGGAATGTTACCACAAGCCGTTTAAAGCATATGGCCACTGAAGCTGTGTTGTATGTCAATCAGCTATTGGATGAATGGCGACAAGAGCAGAACGCCAAGGGATTTAGTCAATTATCGGAAGTGCCATCACCAGAAATCAACGACACCACGGCCATTGTTTTTCGTTATCACCATGCGGTGTATAGCTTTACTAAAGCCTTATTGATTGAAAACTACCGCGATATTGACACCACACGCGAGGGTGAAAAACACGCCCAAGCCTTGAGCACGCAAGTTGATGATCTGCGCCGCGATGGCCAAAACGCCGTGCGGGATATTCTCGGCAAGTTACGCATGTTTGCGGAGCTCGTCTAATGAAAGTGCAAGCGCTGCAAGGTGACACCGTTGATTTATTGTGTTGGCGCCATTATGGGCGCACTCAGGGCATCGTTGAGCAAGTATTACAGGCCAATCCGAATTTGGTTGAGGGCGGCATACAGCTAGCCGCGGGGCAATGGGTGGAATTACCCGAACTCGCACCGGTGGCAAAACAAGAAATGATCCAACTTTGGGATTAACAAAACAGGATTAATAGCATGAATGATTGGTGGAGCCGCCTAACTTACGCACTTTCTGGATTTGGCGGTTTGTTCAGTGGGTCGGGAATTTTAGGTTTTTTTGGTGATTTCTCCGTGTATGAGTGGGGCTTTTTAGTCGGGTTAATTGCCAGTGTTTCATTGGGCGTAATGACTTACCGGTTAAACCGCCGTGAGCAAATGAAACGCACACGCATATTAGAACGTTATTTCTCTCGCCACCCCATCAGTGAGCGCGATATTGAAAACATTGTGAAAGTGACCGAGCAATCACCAAAGGATTTATGAAATGAACACCAAATCACGATTAAGTCAGGCAGTTATTGCGTTGATTATTTCCGGTGCCAGTGGCGGTGCGATCCTCTCCGGCTTTTTGAATGAGAAAGAGGGAAGTTCGCTCAAGGCATATCGTGATGGGGGCGGTGTGGTCACTATTTGTCGTGGTGTGACACGCATTGGCGGTAAGTCGGTAAAAATAGGTACTCAATTATCCCCAGCGGAATGTGACCGGCTAAACCAGATTGAAGCTGACAAGGCGATTGCATGGGTTAAACGCCATGTTCACGTACCACTGACTGAACCACAAATCGCGGGTATTGCTTCATTTTGCCCTTACAACATCGGGCCATCTAAATGCTTTTCATCCACGTTCTACCGTAAGTTAAATGCGGGTGATATCAAGGGCGCCTGTGCAGAGCTTCCTAAATGGACGCGGGATGGTGGTAAAGATTGCCGAGAAACTAAAGGCCAGCCAAGCGGCTGTTATGGCCAAGTGATCCGCCGTGACCAAGAGGCTGAATTATTGTGCGGCGAATGGGGGAGGTAATGGTGAATTATCGTCAGGTTTTTGGGGGATATTTAGCGGTTGCTTGTATTGCGGCATTAGTTAGCGGCGGTGCGGTGTTTGGGATTGCGCGTTTGGATTTCAAAGCCAAGTTAAGCGCGAGCGAACTGGGGTATCAAATGGCACTCAGTGCGATAAGCGTCCAAGCCTTTATTGATGCAAATGAAAAGCTCGCCCAACTAAAAAAAGCACAAGAGACCTTGCACCAGCTTGATGTGACCTATAACCAGAGGTTGTTAGATGAAAAAAATAAATCTCAACGTTTGCGTGATGATTTGCTCACTGAGCGTCGTCGCGTGCAGTTCGCCAGCGCCGACCTTGCAACCTGTGAGCTCACCATCAATCACACTGCCCGCGCCGGCAGCGTGGGCGATGCAGCCACCGTCGGACTCACTCGAAAAGGTGGACTTATTGTTCACGATATCCGAACCGGAATTCAGCGAGACAGAACCAAAATAAGTTATTTACAGGGCTATATCCGTGAGGTGGTAGACCAGTGCAAGGGGGTGAAATGAAAACATTAATTAATATCTTGATATTCATTGTTTTTATTTTGTTTTTAAGCCTGATTTTGTTGGGCGGCGTGGTGTTATTGCAAGAGCCCAAATGCGCCACGGCACCACTACAAGAACGCATTGAAATGCGTTGCCAAAAAGCACTCTATGACACTCGGGGGAGATAATGTTAAAGCCGAATCTATTACGCCAAACTATTGTTGAGCAGATACCCCAGTTTAAACAAAACCCTGATTTATTAGAGGTCTATATCACTGAGGGTGGGATACAGGCCACCGGTACACAATCCGCATCTTACTTGAATGAGTACCAAATTCAGGTGTTGGCCATGGATTACGCTGGCGAATTGAGCGAATTGTCATTGGCTATCCTGACTTTTGCCAGAAAACATCAGCCAGATTTGTTATTTAACCCTGATAAACGGGCGAATGGCATTCGCTATAAGGCCGACATTCTCGACAATGAAAAAATCGACGTGCTGTATACCATCAAGACCACCGAGCGCGTGATTGTTAAAAAAGTGAATGGAAAAATTGTTCAAGAGCATATTTCCGAGCCTGAAATCGCCTTACCTGCATGGGATATCGTGATCAATGAGGGGGTGATGGTTCATGAGTAATAACAGCCTATTTATGCAACTTGAAAATGAGCTTAATGGCTTGTTATCGACAACCTCAGCGGCTTACCGGCGAAAACTGACGGGCAAATTAGCGCGGGCAATTCGTGCTGACCAACAAAAGCGCATTCGCAGCCAACAAAATGCGGATGGCTCGGCCTATGAACCCCGTAAACGCAAAGTGTTACGCGCACAGCAGCAAATTAGATTTATTCACCGTGGTGATGTTCGCACCTTGCGAAATTGGCAAGGGTCAAAAGGTCGTCGCGGTAAAACCATTACCGGTTTTGATGAAGATAGAGGCGCGGTAAGAACCTTTTATCGCCAAGATATTACCCGTTTTTTAGATATTAATTATTCTTCGGTCAAGCGCAGTACCAAACGTAACGTGCCGATGTTCAGGCGGCTTAGGGCGGCGCGTTTTATTCATGCTCGCAATACACAAGATAGCGCGATAGTTGGATTTCAGGGCAAAGCCGCAGCGATTGCCAGAGAGCATCAATACGGGCTTGATGGCGCAGTGAATGAGCTGGCTCGAGCACGTTACCCAAAACGTGAATTGATGGGGCTATCAGAGCATGATCGCTTAGGTCTATTAGAAATGATTTATCTCAACTTAGTGGGGCAGCTATGAGTTTACAAGAGCTATACCGCTTACTCAGTAACCTTTTTCGACAAGGTGTGGTCATTGAGGTGGATTTAGACAACGACTGTTGCCGTGTTCAATCGGGTGAATTAGTCACTGACTGGATTAGATGGTTAGTGCATCGCGCCGGTGAATCTCGGAGTTACTGGGCGCCGACGGTGGGTGAGCAAGTGTTGATTGGGGCGATTGGCGGTGAGCTAACAACTGGCTTTGTTTTGGGCTCTCTGTATAGCAATGCGAACCCCGCGCCGACACACTCAGCCAATGCGTTACACCACACTTTTCCCGATGGCGCGGTGATTGAATATGAACCTAAGAACGGAATACTAAAGGCTGTTGGCATTAAAAAAGCGGTGATAGAGGCTAGCGAGGAAATTAGCGCAACAACTAAAAAAGTGATTTGCAAAGCCTCTGTCGAAATCAAACTCGATACACCGAAAGTGATTTGTACCAACAACCTCACCACAGGCACGTTGAATGTGGAAAAGGGCGGTGAAATGACCGGAAATATTACCCATAAAAATGGCAAGTTTTCTTCAAATGGGGTTGTTATTGATTCTCACGATCATGGCGGTGTTGAGCGTGGCGGCAGTCGTACGGAAGGACCGAAATGAAATATTGCGGCATGAATGCGAAAACAGGGCATAGCCGAACTGACAGTGAACATATTCGCCAAAGTATCGCTGATATTTTGCGAACGCCGATTGGTTCACGGGTGATGCGCCGGCAATACGGCTCACTGTTGTATGACTTGATTGACCAGCCACAAAACCCTGCGCTGCGACTCAAAATTATGAGTGCGTGCTATATGGCGTTAATGCAATGGGAGCCACGCGTTAGGCTGCAAACTATTGATTATATTCGTTCTGATGTTGGCGAAATGGGCGTGAGTTTGTCCGGTGTGATTATGCAAACGGGTGAACCGATTTCGATTTCTATTCCTGTAAGGTAACAGTATGGCAGCCAGTATTGATTTGAGTTTATTGCCGGCACCGGATGTGGTCGAACTATTAGATTATGAGGTGCTATTTGCCGAACGCAAAGCCACATTAATTGGTGCTATGCCAGTAGAACAGCGGGAAGCCATCGCCCGTACATTAGAATTAGAATCTGAACCGCTCACCAAATTACTGCAAGAAAACTGTTACCGTGAACTGATTTTACGCCAGCGCGTCAATGAAGCGGCTCGTGCAAGTATGGTGGCCTTTGCTACCGGTGCCGACCTTGACCAACTCGCGGCCAATAACAACGTGAAACGCCTGATGTTATCTGCCGGTGATGAGAGTGCTATTCCACCGATTGCACCGGTGTATGAGTCGGATTCTAACTTACGCTTACGTATTCCTGCCGCCTTTGAAGCGCTTAGTGTGGCTGGTCCTATCGGTAGCTATGAGTATCATGCTCGCAGCGCTGATGGTCGAGTCTCTGATGCGTCAGTCATTAGCCCGTTACCAGCTCATGTGACAATTACCGTTTTATCCCGGGAGGGTAACGGCAGCGCACCGGCTGATTTAATCGAAAAAGTGGATCTGGCTTTAAATGATGAGGATGTACGCCCTGTTGCTGACCGTGTCACCGTGCAATCAGCCAAGATTATCAATTATGAAATCGACGCGGTGATTTACTGTTATCCCTCGCCTGAATATGAACCGATTATGGCAGCGGCAGAAGAGCAAGTGAAACGCTATGCCACGCAGCAGCACCGGTTAGGTCGTGACATTGTGCTCAGTGCCATTTATGCCGCGTTGCATGTTCAAGGTGTGCAACGTGTCGAACTGAAAAAGCCCTCGGCAGATATCAAGTTGGATAAAACACAGGCAAGCTTCTGCACACAAATTAATGTGGCACTAGGAGGCTCAGATGAATAACCGGTTATTGCCCGTGAGCTCGTCACCGTTAGAACTTGCGGCGGCTGAATCACTGGCACAGATTGAGCGCGTGCCTATTCCTATTCGCATTCTATGGAACCCTGATTTATGTCCTGTGCATTTACTACCGTATTTAGCCTGGGCGTTCAGTGTTGATCGCTGGGATAAAAACTGGTCAGAAAAAGCCAAGCGCGATGCCATTAAGGCAGCGATGTTTATTCATAAACACAAGGGCACGATAGGAGCCTTACGCCGTGTGGTAGAGCCTCTCGGTTATTTAATTCGAGTGATTGAGTGGTGGAAAACCAACGAAACCGCCGGCACGTTTCGTCTTGATATTGGCGTGCTGGAAACAGGTATTACTGAAGAAATGTACCAAGAGTTAGAAGCATTAATTTTTGATGCTAAGCCAGCAAGTCGCCATCTAATTGGAATGACTATTCAACTTGAAACCAAGGGACGTATTTATTGTGCTGCGACCAGTTATGGCGGTGATGAACTGACCGTTTACCCATATACGCCAGATGTGATCAGTACTGGTGGGATTATCTCCACAGGGGCGGCAATTCACGTTATCGATGAAATGAGGGTCACTCTTCAATGAAATATTTTGCATTGCTCACCACTTACGGTGAAAAAGTGCTCGCAGAGGCGACCGCCCTCGGCACGAAAATTGAGTTAACACATATGGCGGTGGGTGACGGCGGCGGCTCATTACCGGCACCGGATACCAAGCAAACTAAATTAATCAATGAAAAACGCCGTGCAGCCATCAACACGTTGTTTATTGACTCGATAAATACAAACCAAGTTATTGCTGAACAAGTGATCCCCGAAAATGAGGGCGGTTGGTGGATACGGGAAATTGGCTTGTTTGATAAATCGGGTTTATTGGTGGCGGTGGCGAATTGTCCTGAAACCTATAAACCACTGTTAGCTGAGGGCTCAGGCCGCACGCAAACTATCCGTATGATTCTGATTGTTAGCCATACTGAGTCGGTAACACTGAAGATTGATCCGACTGTTGTATTAGCAACACGCCAATACGTGGATGACGCTATTCAGGTATTGGATAAAAGAATCACTGAATTGACGGCCAGTGACGTTGGTGCCGTTCCAATCACTCGTAAAGTGAATAATAAACAGCTAAATGTTGATATCACTTTGAATGCTGGTGATGTCGGGGCGTACACCAAAGCAGAAACAGATACTAAAGTTGCGGATGCGAAAAAAGCAGGCACAGATGCACAGACAACCGCAAATAGCGCTAATACGGCAGCCACCAATGCCAATAATAATGCCAATGGGAGAGTTCCCAGCGGGCGAAAGGTCAATAACAAAGCGTTAAGTGGAGATATTTCACTGACTGCGGGTGATGTTGGCGCGTATACCAAGGCTGAAACAGATACCAAGGTTGCGGATGCGAAAAAAGCCGGTACCGATGCACAGACAACCGCAAATAGCGCTAATACGGCAGCGACCAATGCCAATAATAATGCTAATGGACGAGTTCCCAGCGGACGCAAAGTGAATGGGAAGCCATTAACGACAGACATTAGCTTAACTGCGGGTGATGTTGGGGCATATACCAAGGCAGAAACTGACACCAAAGTCGCGGATGCGAAAAAAGCCGGTACTGATGCACAAGCCACAGCAAATGCGGCTAATACCGCAGCAGCGAATGCAAATAATAACGCGAATGGTCGCGTGCCAAGTGGACGCAAAGTTAACAACAAAGCTTTGATTGCTGATATTTCGCTGAATGCAGGGGATGTAGGGGCTTATACGAAAGCTGAGGTAGATAGTAAAATTGGAGGCACACTAGGTAATAAAAGCTTCAGAATATCGGCTTATACCGAAGTTCCTGTCAATATATCGGCATGGACCTCATTTCCAATGCACCAATTTATTGTTGGTTTATATCGCGTCAACGCAGGATCTCAAGACACCTATATCAATAAAGCTCGAGTTGCCACACTACAAATACTTGTGAATGGAGTATGGTTAAATGTCACTAACTAAAAAATTTGAGCGTTATCTTCCTGATACTTCACATTATTCCAATATTGTTTATCTGAAAAATATTGACGGCGACTGGTATCAGCAACAATCAATGTTTAGTCAAAACACCGTCAAAATACTTTATGATGATGAAGGGATAATTGTGTCTATTTCCAATGATATATCTATGCTTTATCCCGAAGGATATTATGTTTTGGAGCTAGATGAGAAAACCATTATAAACCCTGATTTTCACCGAGTTAAAAATGGTGAAATTTATGTATATCAAAGCCCAAAAGAACGCGTAGTTTCAGAAAATAAAACAAAAAAACAAACATTACTACGTGAAATTTCTGATGCTATTACCCCTCTGCAAGATGCTGTTGATCTCGGTATCGCTACAGATAAGGAACGAGAGCAGTTAATAGCTTGGAAAGAGTATCGAGTGCAGGTGAATAGGGTGGATGTGGAAGGAAGTGTTGATTGGTCAGAGAAGTTTAAATAAAAATGATCTTTTAGTTTTATCATCTATAATCGCAATACTATATTAGTAGTAATGTTGTTTTATGAAACATAATGAGGTCATAATGTCTGAGCAATTAACTTACGAAAATTTTAATAGCACAACAATTGGAGTGTATAGACAGAATACTCTTTTTATGCGATTCAAAAGTCTTGGAGATATATATCATGAATCAGGATGTATTCATCCTAATATAATAGCTGCGAATGTTCATGAGTATATACATTATTTTCATAATATATCTACTGCATCAGGAATTACATATTTATACTTGAATATCATATCATTACGGTTGATGGTGGATGGATGTAATCAATCAGGTCACTTTATGGGAGGCAGTAAACTATTAGAGGGTCGCGCTTTACAATTAAATGATGTGATTAATAAAATGAATATAATACTGGGGACAACATCAATTCAAGAGTTAAAGAGTATAACTGATATTAAAAAGTGTAATTTTGGAAGGCCTAGTTTAATCCATAATAAAAAAAATAATGATGAAGTGATAATCACAAAATGTGAAGTAAATATCGAACATGAGGATAAAACAAAAAAAAGTGTGGATGTAATCGTTGGTCTGAGCTTTATTACTGAAGGAATTGCATATGAAATAGAAAGATATATAAGACATAATAATGGAATGCTTGAAAATGAATTGGATATAGGGACTGCTATATACCCTTACCTATCATTCAAAAAGCTTGTAGAACAATGGTCAGAACAGTCGTTGGATAGCATTCAATTGATTAAAGTCGGTATAGCTGCTCTTAGCTTTATATATCCAGGTCACGGTTTAGCAACTATATGTGAGAAAATTAAAGAATCAGAAGAAACATTTGATAACATACTTGATGCTGAGATAAAAAGCCAAAAAATATTTCTTGATTCAATGATGTCAAATCTTGAGGAACAACTGACTGACCTTAGTCAAGGGGATGTTCTAAGTACCGCAATTAAAGAATATTTAGAATTGGTAAAAAAAGGACTTTCATTAAGGGAGGGAAATTCTTATATGGAATTGGATTTTCTTAAATGTAACCCTATTGATATTTCAAATTTTGAAAGAACAATTAAGAGTATGGTTGACTGTTTCGTTATTCAAGAGAAATATGATGAACAATTGGATATATATTGGCTTGGTGAGGGAGCTAATTTGAAGAGTGATGAAACAATAGCTAGAATTGCAACACTCCAATGTTTATTACACTTTAGTCAGCTTCATTTTAAAATTACTAGTGAAAATAAATTTGTGGCAACTTCAGATTTACCTTTAAATATAACATGTCCTTTTTCAGGCGGATGTCTCGATGAAAAGAGAAGGGGAAATCCAAAAGAATGCAAAAATAATCCATGGATGAATTATTTATCTGAAAAACCAGGTGAAAAAGTATGTTGGTATGCATCAGGGGTGAAATCTCTAAAAAATGAATAATATAAATGGTCTTATAATGCTAATAAAACTATCAATATAGTGATATGTATTACCTATTATTATAACTTTCTAGATTAATTTGGGATTATGCTAATTAATCTAGAAGGTGTGTTAATTCTAGATGGAGATATGGTTATAAGTAGAAATGATCTCCCTCACATCCTCATTCACTCGACTCAACGACAGGGTAAAATCTATTTTCTTCGCCTTACCGTCGGTAAAAAACTCGGTCCTATCCATAACTAAATTGGTGATCACATACATACCGTAAATCGTTCCTGTACCTTCAATCAAAGGTAGTGGCTTAGCAACATAGGCCGAGGTTTTTAGTAGTTCCAGCGACACATCACCGCCGGTGACTTCGGGGTAAAGCGTGCCGGTCAGCGTGATTTTATCTTCACCGGCGCCGATATATTGCCATTTGGCACTGCGGCCAACGCGGTCATTTTTCACATGGCGCCAATCAAGTGAATGGTTAAAGGTTTGATAAGGGGCAGTGCGTAGTTCAAACACAAACATGCCATAAATCATCATCATAATATTAATCCTGATCTTTTAAGCTGGAACGGCGGCGGCTATCACGTTCACGTAACAAGGTGGTTAATTGCTGTTTCACAATGTCGGCAATTTCTTTTTTATTGCTCATATCAACCCCGTAAAAATTCAACTCGAATGTATTGTATTCCGGCTGCATGATTTGCCGTTCTTGCCGTGTCGGCGATACTGCCACTGGTACCGCATTTAATTTGGGTTGAATAGGGGCTAAGGTATTAATCAACGCATCATTGAATTGTGAAAATAGTGAGGTTTTTCTCGCGGCAATATGGGGCTCTTGATATAACCCATTAACAGCCGTTACTGCCGGAAAATTTTTAAACACAATATCGCCGAGTTTATTTCTATCGACACTTTCGGCTGCATTGCTTAACGCGGATTTACTGCCTTTTTGCTTGCTCTTTTTCTCTGCGCCGTCATACACCAAGGTACCGTATTTTTCCGCATTCTCTAGCGGGTTAACGTCATTGGCTTTTTGTTGTAGCTCGCTACTTTTCTCAAGCCGTTTACCGGCAACAGTGACGCTACTGGTGATTTTACTGGTTGCCTCGGCTTGTTGTTTTTGTGCCTGCTCGTTGGCTTTGGCGGTTTTCCCTGCGTAAGCGGAAACTGAATTTAGTACTTTGAATGGATCTTTTTCGTTCGGGTCAACACCCATGGCTCTTGCTGCATCGGCGGCAGCTTCGGCAGCAGAGGGGATAACACCGAGTTTTTCAAGTATCCAGCCAAGACCTTTGGCGACTTGCTGTATTGGCCAGAATAGGGCGCTGATGGATTTACCAACCACGTCACCAAATACCTGTCCTGCTTCAGTACAGGATTTTAATTCTTCCGCGGATAGCTGGACGGGAGACAATAATTCTTTAAACCAATTCCATACCTTGCTGACGGCATTTGAAATGCCATCAAATAGTGGTACGAATGGGGCAAAGGTGGCGCTGAATGCCTCCCCTATCGGGGAAAGAGCTGACGTGAAACCATCCCAAAACCTACTAAAAAAGGCTTTAATTGGTTCCCAATATTTATAAATCAGCACGCCAGCCGCCACGATGGCTGCGACAAATAACCCAACAGGACTCAATAACAAGGAAAAACCGCCCCCAATAACACCAATCGCGTTACTACCGGCGGTCATTAAGCTACCAAACCCAACAGTGGCAAGTCCTTGAATTCCAGAGCCAAGAGCCGTTAATGCCCCTAATGGATTGGTGAATAACAAAGAAAGGGCGCCACCGGTAGAGGTCGCGCCGGCTAAAATACTCGTAAATCCGGTTCGACCAAGTGTCATCACGCCAGATGAAAGCTGGCTAACTGCCGCTTTAGCATTGCCAAAGATAGGCAACCAATCACGCACGCTGCGACCTGTTTTTCCAATAGAGGGAATTAAACTTTTTAAGCCAAACGAAAACGAACCTAATTTAGGAATAAGTCCACCGAGGCCCCGGCCACCGGTGAGCATAAACACACTTAATCGCATCGCAGCAAATGGTACAATAACCGCCGCGGCTGTAAGAGCCAATGCACCGAGTGCAGTGACTAATGTTGCGATGGCAATCCCTCCGACAGCAAGGGCTTGCGTCATTTTCGGGTGTGCTTTCATCCATTGGCCAACTTGACCAATAAAGCCTGTCAGTGATTGAGTGACACGGCGCAAGGGGGAGTCGATATTTTCTTGGATCTCAATACCGAGATCTTCCCATGCGGATTGCAACTGTTTCAGGTCACCTTTTAAATTATCAATCTTAACTTTAGCGTTTTTATCGGCTTCACCCTCGGCACCCATATTGGCGGTTTTCAGTGCGTCATAGCGGCCATTCATTACAGCATCAATGACGGCGCCCATACCGACCATCGCTTCTTCGCCGAAAATATCTTTTTTCATGCGAATTTGGCTGGCTTGGTCAAATTTACGCATACTTTTGCCAACGTCTTTTAAAATATCATCGGCATCGCGGAGTTTTCCGCTGGCATCTTTAACACTTACACCCAGTTTATCTAGGGCTGCTTGCCCTTTGCCGACTGGGGCAACCATACGCGATAAGCCGGCGCGGAGCGATGTACCAGCCATACTGCCACGAATACCGTTATCTGCCATGGTTCCTGCCATTGCTGCCATGCTTTCAAGACTAACGCCAAGTTGTGCTGCAATAGGGCCTGCATAGGTCATGGTTTCACCGAGTTGGCGTAAATCGGTATTACTGCGGGTAAACGTAGCGGTGAGCACGTCAGAAACGCGGTTCATTTCACCAGCTTTCAATTGAAATTGAGTCAGGACGTTTGAACCAATATCGGAGGCTTCACCAAGATCCATATCACCGGCTAACCCCATATTTAGTACGCCACCCAATGCTGCCTTAATTGCATCCGGTGTAAAACCAGCCATCGCCAAAAACTTTTGACCAGCGGCAACGTCAGTGGAGGTATACGCTGTACTGGAGCCCAGTTCTCGGGCTTGTTGGCGTAACATGGCCAGCTGAGGAGAATTCTTATCTAATCGGGTGAGGGCTTGAACCGTTGACATACCCTCATCAAAGTCTCGACCAGGGGCAGTGATCCGCGCACCGGCATACAGCGCACCCGCACCGCTTGCGGTAGCAATCGCACCGCCAGTGGCTAATTTATTACGTAGTTCTTTTGATTTGGCATATTGGCTTTGCGCCCGTGTGACCGCGTTAAGCCGGCGGCGTTGTTCATCCAGTTGGCGGTTATAAATTTCGGTGCGTCGGGTGACTTGTGCCGTCGCATCACTGCTTTGTCGTGCTGATACTCCATGGCGATAGAGTGACGCTGTCACGTTATTAAGCTTTTGTTTCTCTTTGTCGAGTGTGCGGCCGTAGCTGTCACGCTCTAACCGTGCAGCGGCTAAGGCTTTCTTTTGTTCTTCGGTTTGCTGTGTCAGTGGTGGGTATTGGTCACGTAACGCCTTAACCTTATTTTTGGCCGTTTCGTAGGCTTGTGAGTTTTTATTAACAGAATTAGAAAGCCGTTCGAATGTTTTCGATTGGCCTTGTAAATTACGGATTGATGCGTGAGTGGCTTTGATTTGAGTTGCTAACCCTGCCGCGCTGCGTTGTGCAGCATTGACAGGGGATGACAACTTATTCGCAGCACTTAACGACACTTTGATATTTAAATTGCGGTCACTCATGATTCATTTCCTGTTCTGGCGGCTGCGCGTTTATGCCATAACAGGATTTCGCCAACCGTCATGGCGTCATATTCAGACGGCGCCCAGTGGAAAACGGTGGCGATATCAGCGATTAACTCGTCCGTTTCAATATTCGGGCACTCAATTACTCGTCCGCGTTGTCTGTCATTTCTGGCGGGGAGCTCGGTACTAAAAAATTGGCAATACCGGTGGCGAGTGCATTAAATGAGGGAATAGGGAGTTGTAAAACATCACGCTCACTTAAGCGTGGTGAGGTAACACGCGGCAGCAACTTAATCAGTGAGTCCACATCGGAAGTCATCACGTCATACAGTTTTAAACCACGTAGCGCACCAACCTGTTTCATGGTGTCTGTGATCGTGATTTCAGTCACTTCCTGACCTGATTCTAATTTGAACGATGTATCTAGTTGAATAACTTCAGCCATAGTAAATATTCCTATTAAAAATTAGTGGCCAATATTGGCGCGATGTTTTTCTAGCATGTCTTTGCCGTTGACTTTCCACACCATGTTTAACAAATCCACCTCAAACGTTTCTTTGTTATTGATGGTGATTTTGCAGTAGGTGTTTTTGATGGTGTATTTGTGTTGCGTGTTATCGCCGGCTTTTGCACTACCAAAATCAAGTTCAGTAAAGCGCCCGCGGGTTTGAATTTCACACGGGATGGATTCGCCAGTTGAATCATTGTAGTAAGAGCCCGCAAAACGAAATTGCTTACCATCAATCGTGGCGCCCCAGCTTTCCAATAATTCAGCCAGCAAGCCGCCCATAGTGGCTTCCATATCTAACGCGCCTGAATCCAAGCCCATCATTACCGCAACAGAACCCACCATACCGGCACCCTGATAATCTTCCGTTTTCAGTGATAACTTTGGCGGGGTGACTTCTTCTACTTGTCCAAGGTAGGTTTGACCATCAATAAACAGATCAAACAAAAAGAGTTTTTTAGGCATACCCATAATTCAAATTCCTTAGCCGAGTTGGTCAAAAACAGCGAAATACTCGTCAGTGAATTCCTGCGTTAAAGACAGATTTTCCAGTGGCGGTACGGGAGTGTACTTGTAGCGTATGTGTGACTTACCATCGCGTAAATTTTCTTTCGGGTTATCTGATGGGTCATACCAACATTGGAACCCTAATAAACGGCCTTGCGTGACGAGTTGCGCGCCTTTGCTGTTGATCCCATCAACAATATCTTTCACCAATGAGGGGGTGAGAGTTTTGTCGATATAACTAAAATGCGCCTCGGCGATCATTTCAGCCAAAATTTGTGCGGTACGGGTAAATACTTCAAAGGTATAGATTTCTTTGTCGCCGCTGCGATTACCCCAAATACGAAAGCCATCACGTTTAATTAGCGTGGTAATTTGGTGACTGTTTAAATCGTTGGCGTCGGTGTCTTTACCTTGTAACGTCCAGTAAATATCCGCGCTAATACCCAGAACACCATTAACCGGCACGTTAGAAATCGACTTATGCCAACCTTGCTCCGCATCAATCTTGGCACGTAAACCAATGGCGTAAGCGGTGGCGGGGATAACTTCGTTTTGGCCACTTTCCTTGTTGTAGGCGATAAAGTCAGGATAGATGATCATCACTTCGCGCTGATTGAAATCCTCGCGGTATTTTTTAGCTTCGGCGATAGTTTTACAGCCATTGGCGCTGATATAGGCAAAAGCTTTAATTTGCTCGGCAAAAATTGCAAGCTGCATGGCAACGGGTTTGGTATCGAGTTTTGGCACAGCCAAAATACGCGGGCGCTCATCGACATTCGCTTCAGCGGTTAGCAATGCATAAAGGCCAGTATAGCGACCATCATTACCTGTACCGCCAATCACTAATTGGTCTTGGGTCTTTTCGCTGCCTTCTTTCGCCTCAGCGACACGCACAACCACTATTTTTGGGCTGCACTGGTCATCAATGGCTTTCAATGTGGTGTAAAGCGTACCGGTTTTACCCGCTTTGCTGAGTACCGTTTTAATGCGTGTGACTAACACGGGGGTATCGAGTGGGAACGCCTCGGGGTCGGCATCTTCTGCGGTGCAGACAATCCCAATCACAGAAGTGTCAATATCTCGAATAAGGGTGCTGAGGTCGGTGGTTTCATGGACTTCAACACCGTGATGATATACGGTCATCGTTATTATCTCCTGATGTCTATTTATCTTTATTCTCAGGGATGTTTAGTAACAAATCATGCACTTAGGGTTCTCACAGGCACAAGAGAACCACGGATGATTGCTCACTTACGCGCGCGACGACAATCTAGGCGTATTGAATTGGCTAGGTGGTGAATATGTCTTTTACGGATTGGAAAGAGGGGAATTTGGTCAAAGTTCCTGCCTTTGATTTAACGGTCGGTGGCGTGCAGCTCCTGAGCGTCAATGACCGGCTTATGTCATTAACATTAACGGATAATCGCGGTTTTGAAGCCGATACTTTAGAACTCACTATCGATGATACCGACGGTAAAATTGCGTTACCGGCGCGTGGGGTTGAGATTTCAGTTTCCCTGGGCTGGCAAGGTGAAGCCTTGATACATAAAGGCATGTATACCGTTGATGAAATTAGTCACTCAGGCCCTCCCGATCAAATCACGGTAACCGCCCGTAGCGCGGACTTTCGGCAAGATTTTAACGTTAAACGGGAATACAGTTGGCACGATATCAAAGTGCCTGATGTGGTGAGCGCGATAGCGGGGCGCTATAACCTTAAACCCGCCGTTAGCAAACAATTGATGCACATTGAAATTGATCACGCTGATCAAACCAATGAGAGCGATATTAGCTTTTTAACGCGTATGGCTGAAATGCTCGGTGCGATAGCCACCATTAAAAACGGCAGTTTGTTATTTATCGTGCCTAATCAGGGTGTCACGCAAAGCGGCAAGCC
>NZ_WLUG01000099.1:0-75076 GCF_009706505.1 Providencia sp. wls1922
GTCTAATTTGTTGCCGTCTTTGTTGTAGATTTCAGCTGCGTTTGCTGCACCAGCAGCTAACAGAGCTGGGATAACCATTGCAAGAATATTGCGTTTCATCATTATTATTACCCTCATTGGTGTTATTCGGACACCTGCCACTGCCAAAAATAATCCATAAATTTCTTTTGAACTATTTATGAGAGATTAGTGTCGTCTTTAGTCGGCGTCCAGTGTTCCATTGGTAGATAAATTTATCTACCCCCAAAATGCTACAAAAACGAAGATTCTGAAACAAATGGTAACAGGGTGTTTCTAAATGTAAAAAATAGAGTGAAAAATGACCACTCATCCTACCAGTTGAAAAAATTTTACAAAAAAGAGGGAACTTTTTTGAAAGACAAATTGAACTTTTTTCGAACGATATCATTCATTGATGAGGGAAAAGTGTACTGACAAATAAGAATGGGAACACGCTTAAAGCAGATTATTCTTAGTCGGAATAGGAATCGTTAATAAAAAAGCAAAAAATAGGGTAGTAAAAGGAAAACTGTGACAGTGCTCTCAAAATATTCAATCAGGGCCAATAGTTAATAATAAACAGTAGAGATAACAATATCGGGCCACTTAGTGACCCGATATGAATAACCATTTAAGCCGTATAACGGGCAATAGTCATTAGAATGCCGCGTTTCTTGGGGTACGTGGGAATGGGATCACTTCACGTACGTTGCTGACGCCAGTGACGTAAGCAATTAAACGCTCAAAACCAAGACCGAAACCGGAGTGTGGCACGGTGCCGTAACGGCGCAGATCACGATACCACCAGTAATCTTCTTTATTCATGCCCATTTCTTCTAAACGTGCATCCAGTCTATCTAAACGTTCTTCGCGCTGAGAGCCACCGATGATTTCACCAATGCCAGGGGCTAAGACATCCATCGCAGCAACGGTTTTACCGTCTTCATTAAGGCGCATATAGAAAGCTTTAATATCTTTCGGGTAGTTTTTAACCACAACTGGCGCTTTAAAGTGCTGCTCTGCTAAGTAACGCTCATGTTCTGAAGACATATCGACACCCCAATAAACTGGGTTTTCGAATTTCTGACCGCAGGTTTCGAGGATTTTGATCGCATCGGTATAGTCAACTTGCGCAAAATCAGAATTCACAAAACGTTCCAGACGGTTAATCACATCTTTATCGACACGCTCAGCAAAGAATTCAAGGTCATCACGACGTTCAGTTAATGCTGCTTTGAATGCATATTTCAGCATTTTTTCAGCCAGACCCGCGATGTCATCTAAGTTAGCAAATGCAACTTCAGGCTCTAACATCCAGAATTCAGCCAAGTGGCGGCTGGTGTTGGAGTTTTCAGCACGGAAAGTTGGACCAAAGGTGTAGATTTTGCTTAATGCAGTCGCATAAGCTTCGCCGTTCAGCTGACCAGAAACCGTTAAGAAGGCTTCGCGACCGAAGAAATCTTCGCTGAAATCCACTTCGCCTTTGTCATTACGTGGCAAGTTGTTGTAGTCCAGTGTAGAAACACGGAACATTTCACCCGCACCTTCAGTATCTGATGCAGTGATAAGTGGGGTAGAAACCCAGAAGAAACCCTGTTCATCAAAGAAACGATGCAGAGCTTGCGCTAATGTGTGGCGAACACGTGCAACAGCACCGATTAAGTTAGTGCGTGGGCGCAAGTGAGCGGCTTCACGTAAAAACTCGACGCTGTGGCGTTTGGCTGCCATTGGGTAAGTGTCAGGATCTTCAACCCAACCAACGACTTTCACGGACGTTGCTTGCAATTCAAAAGATTGGCCTTGACCTTGAGATTCGGTCACGACACCGGTGACTTCCACAGAGCAGCCTGTGGTTAAATGCAGGACTTCGTCATTATAATTAGATAAATTATTATTGATGATAGCCTGTAATGGGTTAAAGCATGAACCGTCATAAACGGTGAGGAAAGAAAAACCAGCTTTTGAATCTCTCCTTGTACGTACCCAGCCTTGAACGGTGACTTCAGAGCCCACCGCCACACGGCCTTGCAGTACATCGACTACAGGCGCAACGATCATAAAAATTACTCTCTTTTAAATAATATTAACGATATGAGATGACGAGTATGCGTTATTGGGGTTGACTGCTTAAGGGTTTACAAAGAAACACTATATAAGAAGAAAACTCACGATAAGAAAAAGCGATAACCCGACATCTTTTCCGAAATCCCATATTTCAGGGGTAATCTGCTATGTTACTTGCCATTTGGCAGGAAACAAGTAAAAAATCGCTATCGGGTTATTAATTTGTTTTTAGCAGGCTTTTTCCATTTTAGGAAGGTCAAAGGCTTTGCGTAGCTGATTCACAAATTCATCATCTTCACAGATGGTTTTTCCTGGGCTATCGGATAATTTAGCAACGGGCTTGCCATTACATTCCACCAGCTTGATCACGATATTCATCGGTACCACGTTCGGAATGTTGCAAGTGAGTCTTGTGCCAATACCAAACACTAAATTGATCCGTTTATGGAAATAGTGGTATAGCTCTAAGGCTTTTTGCAGGTCTAAATTATCGGAGAACACCAACGTTTTACTCAGTGGGTCAATGCCCAATTTTTGATAATGGGCGATGGCTTTTTCACCCCATTCAATAGGATCCCCAGAATCGTGGCGTAATCCTTGGTAACGATTAGCAAATTCGCGGTCAAAATCACGCAAGAAAGCATCCATCGTAATACAGTCGGTGAGGGCGATACCTAGATGATTTGGGTACTCATCCAGCCAGCTTTGTAGGGCTTCACGTTGGCTATTGGCGAGTTCAGGGCTTATCTGTTGATGAGCTTGGAACCATTCATGCGCTTGAGTGCCTACAGGCATTAAGCCCAATTCACGAGCCAATTTGTAGTTACTGGTACCCACTAAATAAGGGAATTCTTGCTTGAGCATACCCACGATAGCCGCTTGCACTTTATAGGAAAAACGGCGGCGAGTACCGAAATCCATCAACTTAAAACCCGATAGATTCAATTGGCGTTCGCTGGCTTCTTGATAAAATAGCTCCAGTAATTTGTGCAGTTGGTTAACGGCATCATCAGCGGTAATGGTAGGGTGTCTGTCACGTTGAACAATTTCACTCACTAACGCTAACAGTGGCACTTCCCACATAATCACTTCGCGCCATGGACCACTGATGCGTATGGCCAGTTGACCATTATCAGCGACGCTGATGACAACTTGCTCAGGATTAAAGCGGAATGTTTTTAGCCATGAGAGGTAGTCTTCGGTGAAAAAGGGCAGAGTACGCAGGTACTGATATTCATCATCCGAAAGAGAAAGCTGTGCCATCAATTGAATCTGTTGTTCAATCTCATTGGCATAGGCACCTAAAATATCACTGCTACGGCAACGAAATTCAGCGACAACGGGAACTTGGTTGTAGCGGTGAAAAACGGCTTGCTGCATATGAAGCTTATAAGCATCGGTATCCAGCAGTGATGTAATAATCGGTGTTACGTCTAAATTCATGCGCGCAGAGTTCCTCGCGGAGCTGACTAATTGCTAAATCGTTAAAGTTGAAAAAGTATACCCGCTTTAACAAAAGATAGAAGTTTTATTCTATCTGTATGTTGTTGGAAGATAATTCAACTTTAATCCACCCAATTAACTGTTGAGTTAAACGCGTTCAACGTGGTCATTATTCTAAACGAATCTTCATTTACTGTTCGATAACATACTCAGAACAATAATCACTGAATGATACTAACATGTAAATTTAGATTTAATAGATCTATAGCACCAACAGGCAAACCGCATGCCCACAAAGTTGGATACTACTCTCATAAATTTGATGGGAAATAATAGAAAAATATCGCAATTTGTGATGAAAATGTTTCTCAAGTCCATTCACATTAGTTCATCTTATAGTATTGTATACAGTAGAAAGAGACTATGACACGGATATAACGAATAAAAAGGTTACCTATGACTCAGTTAAGACAAGCGAAATATCGTCAAGATTATCAAGCACCTGATTATACAATTACAGAAATATTCCTTGATTTTGACCTTGATCCCGCCAAAACCAAAGTGACCGCTATCAGTAAGGTGAAACGCCTTAATCCGCAATCTTCCACCTTAGAATTATTTGGTGAAGATTTAACTCTTATTAGCCTTGAAGTCGATGGTAAAGCGTGGACAAACTATAAAGAAGAATCAGGCAAGCTTATCATTGAATCGCTACCAGAGGCGTTTACACTGAGTATTGTTAATGAGATTAGCCCTGAGAAAAACAGTGCGTTAGAAGGTTTATATGTTTCTGGTGAAGCTTTGTGTACTCAGTGCGAGGCAGAAGGTTTCCGCCACATTACTTATTACCAAGATCGCCCCGATGTTTTAGCGCGTTACACCACCAAAATTACAGCAGACAAATCTCGCTATCCTTATTTACTTTCTAACGGTAACCGCATCGCGGAAGGTGAATTGGACGATGGTCGCCATTGGGTAAAATGGGAAGACCCATTCCCGAAACCAAGTTACTTATTTGCACTGGTCGCAGGGGACTTTGATGTGCTACGCGATGAGTTTGTGACTCGCACTGGTCGCAAAGTCGCATTAGAGCTGTTTGTTGATAAAGGCAACTTAGACCGTGCGCCATGGGCTATGAAATCCCTGCAAAATGCAATGAAATGGGACGAAGAGCGTTTCGGTTTAGAATATGACCTTGATATTTATATGATTGTTGCCGTTGATTTCTTCAACATGGGTGCAATGGAAAATAAAGGTCTGAATGTATTTAACTCGAAGTACGTTTTAGCGAAAAGCGAAACTGCCACAGATAAAGATTATCTGAATATTGAATCTGTGATTGGTCACGAATATTTCCATAACTGGACAGGCAACCGTATTACTTGTCGTGACTGGTTCCAATTAAGTTTAAAAGAAGGGTTGACCGTATTCCGAGATCAAGAATTTAGCTCTGATTTAGGTTCACGTTCAGTTAACCGTATTAATAATGTCAAAGTCATGCGGGCGGCGCAGTTTGCGGAAGATGCAAGTCCAATGGCTCACCCGATCCGCCCTGAAAAAGTGATCGAGATGAACAACTTTTATACACTGACAGTGTATGAAAAAGGGTCTGAAGTTATCCGCATGATCCACACTTTGCTTGGAGAAGAGATGTTCCAAGCAGGGATCCAGCTGTATGTTCATCGCCATGATGGTAGCGCTGCAACCTGTGATGATTTCGTGCAGGCGATGGAAGATGCATCGAACGTGGATTTGTCCCTGTTCCGTCGCTGGTATAGCCAATCAGGAACGCCAGTTTTGACCGTTCGTGATGAATACTCGCCAGAGAAGCAACAATATACGCTGCATGTCAGCCAAATGACGCCACCAACTGCCGACCAAGCAGAAAAACAGCCTCTGCATATTCCATTGGATATCGAATTGTACGGTGAAGATGGTGCAGTGATCCCACTTAAGCGTGATGGAAGCTTGGTGAACTCAGTCTTAAATGTCACTCAAGCGTCACAAAATTTTGTATTTGACCATGTGACTTCTCGCCCAGTGCCTTCTTTATTACGTGAATTTTCTGCGCCAGTAAAATTGGATTATCCATATACAGATGCACAATTGGCATTTTTAATGCAGCATGCGAGTAATGAATTTTCTCGCTGGGATGCGGCGCAGCAACTGATTAATAACTATGCCAAAATTAACGTGGAAAAACTGCATAAAGGGGAAGCGCTGGTCCTGCCTGAGCATGTTGTGGATGCATTCCGCGCTGTATTGCTCAGTGACAATATTGACCCTGCATTAGCTGCTTTAATTTTGACTCTGCCTTCAGAAAATGAAATTGCCGAGCTGTTTACCGTTATTGATCCTGTGGCAATCCATAACGCGATTGATTTTATCCACTCTACACTAGCAAATGAAATGCACGATGAATTCTTAACTGTTTATCGTTCGATTAAAATTGATGGATATCGTGTAGATCACGGTGATATTGCACTGCGTTCACTGCGTAATACATGCTTGCAATATTTGGCGGCAGCGGACGATCGTGAGTTAGCGAATAAGCTGGTGGAAGCTCAATATCGTAGTGCGGATAATATGACCGATTCACTCGCGGCATTAATCGCTGCAAACGAAGCGGGCTTGCCATGTCACGCTGAGCTGATGTCAGATTTTGACGATCGTTGGCACCATGATGGCTTGGTGATGGATAAATGGTTTACGCTGCAAGGCACCAATCCAGCTAAAAACACTCTGGAAAAAGTACGTGAATTATTAAATCATCGCTCATTTAGCATGACTAACCCGAACCGTGTTCGTGCATTAGTGGGTTCATTTACAGCAGGCAACCCGGTGAACTTCCACGCAGAAGATAGCAGCGGTTATCAATTCCTGTATGAGATCTTAGTGGATCTGAATAC
This sequence comes from Providencia sp. wls1922, assembly GCF_009706505.1. NCBI lineage: Bacteria > Pseudomonadati > Pseudomonadota > Gammaproteobacteria > Enterobacterales > Morganellaceae > Providencia > Providencia sp. wls1922. The sequence goes on from NZ_WLUG01000099.1 coordinate 6,417, forward strand.
TCGCAATCCACAAGTGGCATCGCGATTAATTGAGCCATTAATCCGTTTTAAACGTTATGATGCGAAGCGCCAAGGTTTAATGCGTGAGGTTCTGGAAAAACTCAAAGGGTTAGAAAACCTTTCTGGGGATCTGTTTGAGAAGATAACTAAAGCGCTAGAAAGTTAATTCTTAGGATAGTAGGCAGTTAATTCTGAGAATAAATGCATGTAAGCCCTTAGATTTTCGAGTCTAAGGGCTTTTTTATGGTAGAAGATCAAAACAATTAGCACTTTTAGTGATATTTTCATGGATTATTACCCCACAGTTGGGGTAGCATATGTGCCGTTTTATCAAGCCAATCTCACTTGTATACTCACAAACCCTATTTGGTAAAACAGGTTTGGGGGTATTTTTGCACGCGCTGAGTTTGAGTGTGTCGTGTAGAGAAATGCATATTCAATCGTACTTAGACAGAAAGTAGGTTAATAGCTATGTTATATCACCTTGCCCGAAAGGCACTGTTTCAGCTCGACCCTGAAAAGGCCCATGAATTAACGTTTCGTCAGCTTCAGCGTTTAAACCACTCTCCTCTCCAATTCCTCCTTCGTCAATCCATTGCAACCAAACCCGTTACCTGTATGGGACTCTCCTTTAAAAATCCATTAGGCCTAGCCGCAGGACTCGACAAAAATGGCGAGTGCATTGATGCGTTTGGTGCTATGGGATTTGGTTTTGTAGAAATTGGAACCGTTACACCACGTCCTCAAGATGGAAATGACAAACCAAGATTATTCAGAGTTGTTGAAGCGGAAGGGATTATTAACCGCATGGGTTTCAACAATAAAGGGGTTGATAACCTTGTTGAGAACGTTAAAAAATCAACCTACGGCGGGATTATCGGGATTAATATTGGTAAGAATAAAGATACGCCCGTTGAGCATGGTAAAGACGATTATTTAATTTGTATGGATAAAGTGTATGCCCACGCAGGGTATATCGCGATTAATATTTCATCACCAAATACCCCTGGATTACGCACATTACAATATGGGGAAGCGCTGGATGATTTATTAAGTGGCATCAAAGAGAAGCAATTAGCATTGCAATCACTCCATCAGAAATATGTTCCTGTTGCGGTCAAAATTGCACCGGATTTAACTGAAGAAGAAATTGTGCAAGTGGCTGACAGTTTAGTGAGACATAATATTGATGGCGTTATTGCGACGAACACCACATTGGATCGTTCTTTAGTTCAAGGTTTAAATTACTGTAATGAAGCGGGTGGTTTAAGTGGTCGTCCGGTGCAATTAAAAAGTACCCAGGTCATTAAACTTATTTCCCGTGAATTAAATGGAAAGTTACCAATTATTGGTGTTGGTGGTATTGATTCATTAACTGCAGCCAGAGAAAAAATGGAAGCAGGGGCATCATTAATCCAAATTTATTCTGGTTTTATTTACCACGGACCAAAATTAATAAAGGATATTGTTAATCACATCTAAAAAATGGTGATTAATTATACAAGGGGGGTTTATTTATTCCCCCTTTTATCCTATATTAAGATTGAACATAAATTATATCCATTAAATGACAAGTTATACGTGTAGTTGTGCACTATATAGTTTTCGCTCATCTGATTAATTCGTTTTTAAAAAAGCCGACATTGACGTTTGCTTAATATTGATCAGTCTGTCGTGTATCTTTTTCTTTTAAGCTTTAGGATATAACAGAGATATGTTTAAAGGGATCTTAATAAAGGATCCAAACAAAGCTTATTTGCTTATAACATCGCTAAAGGATCGTTTATGAATATTAAACCTGATGATCATTGGCGTTGGTATTTTGATCGTGACCATGACAGAGTGATGTTAGATCTCGCCAACGGCATGATATTTCGGTCTTGTTTTCCAGCTAAAATGTTGACTGTTTCTGCGCAAAATGAAATGCCTTTTAGTATTGAAGATGCAGCAGAGTTTTATTTATTTGATGAGCAAGCCAAGAGATTAAATATTAGTTATGAAGAGAGAGCGGAATTAGTCTTAAATAGCCTAGTTGCTTACCGCTTCTTAAAGCCCCAAATGCCAAAAAGTTGGTATTTTTCCAGTTTCCATTTTATGAGTACGCCAGAACGTGGTCAGTTAATTCAAGTGTGCTTAGAAAATACCAATGTTTATTCAACATTTATTATTGCAGAAGCGGGTCACTCAGCAAGCTTATGTTTATTAGCTGAGCCATCATTAGAATTACCGGATCGTACTTTACGATTCTGTGATCCAATTAAGATCATGAACGATCGAATGATGCATTATCAATCGAGAACCAAGCGTCTATTATATGGAAATGCTATGTAATTGATCACTGATGATCATATTCGTATTTCGATTACTTATGTGCGGAATAAAGTTTTCCATGTAAAATAAATAAAATGAAAAATAGGCATGATAAAATTTTTACGATAAATGAAGCTGAAGAATATGGGAAGAATTTATCTTTAATTAAGAGCCTCAACTAAAAAATTATTTTCTTAGTTGAGGCTTTATTTTTATTTAATCAGCTTGATTAAAAGCAAGCTTGATGGCAGTTTTGGGAATACAGCTACAAGCTAAAATATCCCCATTATCTTTGATAGCGCTTTGTTTTAGTGGGGTGACTTCTCCTTCAAGCAGTGAAATTCGGCAACGTCCACAAATTCCCGCGCGGCATGAATAAGGGATTGAAAGCCCGTGAGATTCAAGCTGTTCAAGGATCACATGCTCTGTGTTTCCACTATATTCTATCTCTTCAAAAACTAGGTTTACGGTGGTTGGAGTTGGCTTTGTAGCCTGAGTAATAGGCGCTTCTCTATCGCGTAATGGATACTGTTTTGGCTGCTTAGTTTCTAATACAGTGAGGGTATCTCCTACGCGGATAATCCCCGTATTTTCGATTAATGCATTTTGTCCAAAATCCACATCACCGGTGTCATCCATACGGAAGGTTTGCAGTGTAGCAAGCGGTTCTGCATGGGGGTGTTTGATCCCTTTTTCTGGGCTGACCGTGGTCAAAATACAGCGGCTACAAGGCTTATCTAAGGTAAAGATCACATCACCAATTTGAATGCGTTTCCAGCTATCTTCTTCGAACGGCTTAGCACCGGTAATAATTAAGTTACCGCGAAATTGTTCGAGTTTTACGCTGGCAGGGCAGCGGCGTTGTAGCTCTTGTACTGAGGCTTCATTGATAAGTAAAAATGGGTAGCCATCGGCGAAAGATAAGGGAACGTCTTGGTGCTTTTTGACTCGACGAGATAGTTCAGGACTTAACCATCTTAGTTGGACTGGCTCGTCAAAAAAGCTGCTTAACCAACTATTTATCTCATCAGGTGCAATAAGTGCATGAAAATGATTGCCCCAAACTTCTGTAGGACTCTGCTTCTCATTAAAGTCCTGATACAATACGGTGGCGCTTTCACCATTAGGTGCTTTTAGATAAAGCCCATTATTGAGCATAGCCGGGGTAAATAATAACATCTGCGGATATTTACGCGCAGTGATAAACTTACCTTCTAATGTGGTGACCATAAAGTTACGATCAAACGTCAATCCGCTGATATCAGCGTAACCATGAGATAGACGAATGCCCCTCATTGACTTGACTGGGTGTGTATACAGGCGCGAAAGCGTAATCATTTTTTAATCCTATAATTGTTGTGCAGCAACTTTATGACAAGTGCATGAGATTAGCTATAATGCGCAACAATTTTTCATCGAAATCGGTAATAAATACTATGAATTTTCTGTTTGCCAGCACAGCTCGAGGCCTGGAAGAACTACTGAAAACTGAATTGGAAGCGCTAGGTGCTAGCCAGTGCAAAGTGGCACAAGGGGGCGTCTATTTTCAGGCTGATGACCGTGTGATGTATCAAAGTCTGCTGTGGAGTCGACTGGCATCCCGTATTTTATTACCGCTGAATGATTTCGATGTCTATAGCGACCTTGATTTATATCTGGGTGTTCAAGCGATTGATTGGTCTGAAATCTTCGATGTGAATGACACATTTGTGGTGCATTTCACTGGAACCAACGAAGAGATCCGCAATAGCCAATACGGGGCATTGAAAGTGAAAGATGCCATCGTCGACAGCTTTGTGCGTAAATTAGACCAGCGCCCGAATGTTGCTCGCCAAGAAGCAGATATTCGTATTAACGTCTACTTAAATAAAGAACGCGCAAGTGTGGCACTCGACTTGAGCGGAGATTCACTGCACATTCGTGGTTATCGTGACCTTGCCGGACAAGCACCATTAAAAGAGACATTAGCAGCAGCAATTATTAGTCGTTCAGGTTGGCAGAAAAATACTCCAATGGTCGACCCAATGTGTGGTTCTGGAACACTATTAATTGAAGCGGCAATGATTGCCGCAGATAGAGCGCCGGGATTATATCGCCAGCATTGGGGATTCAATGCATGGTTGAAACATAACCCTGAATTATGGCGTGAAGTTGTCACGGAAGCTCAGGTACGTTTCCGCCAAGGCTTGAAAGATACCACTTCCCGTTTCTATGGCTTTGATATTGATAAGCGTGTGCTGGATATGGCGCGTGCCAATGCTCGTCGTGCAGGATTGCAAGATTTAATCACTTTCAATCATGGTGATGCAGCGGCGTTGGAAAATCCAGTTAAAACGGATATCAAGGGAACCATTATCAGTAACCCACCATACGGTGAGCGTCTGGAAAGTGAACCGGCATTAATCGCATTACATAGCCAATTTGGTCGTATTGTGAAAGCGCGTTTCCCAGGCTGGCGTTTATCGATTTTCAGTGCATCCCCTGAATTATTAAGCTGCTTACAATTACGTTCTGAACGTGAATTTAAAGCGAAAAATGGTCCACTGGATTGTGTACAGAAAAACTATCAATTAGCGGAAACGCCATCAGAAACTATTGCGGAAATTTCACCAGATTTTGCTAACCGTTTACGTAAAAACCAGAAAAAACTGACGAAGTGGGCGAAGCAGCAAGGTGTTGATTGCTACCGTCTATATGATGCAGATTTACCTGAATACAATGTGGCTGTGGATATTTATGGCGACAAAGTCGTTATCCAAGAATACGCACCGCCAAAAACCGTTGATGAGCGTAAAGCGCGTCAGCGCCTGTTCGATGTGATCACCGCGACAATGAATGTCCTTGAGTTAACCTCGAATCAATTAGTATTGAAAACGCGTCAGCGCCAAAAAGGTAAACAACAGTACGAAAAATTAGCACAGAAAGATGATTTCTTTTTAGTGAATGAATATAACGCTAAATTGTTAGTTAACTTAACTGACTATCTGGATACTGGGTTATTCCTCGACCACCGTATTGCTCGTCGTATGTTAGGTGAAATGAGCCGTGGTAAGGACTTCTTAAACCTCTTTTGCTACACCGGTACTGCCACCGTTCATGCGGGGCTAGGTGGTGCGAAGAGCACAACCTCTGTGGATATGTCTCGTACCTATTTAGAGTGGGCAGAGAAAAACTTGCAAGCCAACCAGCTTACAGGTCGCCAGCACCGTTTAATGCAAGCGGATTGTTTGAATTGGTTAGCCAATACTGATGAGCAATTTGACTTGATTTTCATCGATCCACCGACGTTCTCAAACTCGAAACGTATGGATGGAACCTTTGACGTTCAACGTGACCATGTGCAATTAATCACCCATTTGAAACGTATGCTGCGTCGCGGTGGTACCGTGATGTTCTCCAACAACAAGCGCGGATTCAAAATGGATCTCGAAGCACTGACTGAACTTGGCCTAAAAGCACAAGAAATCACCGCTAAGACACTGTCAGAAGACTTCGCACGTAACCGTCAAATTCACAACTGCTGGTTAATTAGCCACGCAGAGTAAGGAACAGAATTAATGGCTTTGATTAATTTATCGGGTGCATACCTCGCGTTTAGTGATGCGCCTCTGTTAGACAATACTGAAATTCATATTGAAGATAATGAACGTGTCTGTTTAGTGGGTCGCAACGGGGCAGGAAAATCGACCCTGATGCGTGTCTTGACGAAAGAGCAGCCACTGGATGATGGTTCATTAACTTATGAACAAGATTTAATTGTTGCTCGCTTACAGCAGGATCCACCGCGTAACGTGGAAGGCACTATTTTTGACTTTGTGGCCGAAGGTGTTGCTGAACAAGCACAATATTTAAAAGATTATCACCATGTTGCTAAGCTGGTGGAGTCTGATCCAAGTGAGAAAAATTTAAATAAACTGGCGGATTTACAAGAGGTTCTGGATAACTTAAATCTCTGGTTATTAGACTCGCGTATTAATGATGTGCTCAAAAAACTGGGTTTACCGGCGGATGCGGAGTTATCTTCATTATCTGGTGGTTGGTTGCGTAAAGCGGCATTAGGACGTGCCTTGGTCAGCAATCCTCGCGTGCTTTTCTTAGATGAGCCGACTAACCACTTAGATATTGAAACCATTTTATGGTTAGAAACCTTTTTGAAAGATTTCCAAGGTAGCATCGTCTTTATTTCCCATGACCGTTCTTTCATTCGTAATATGGCAACCCGTATTATTGATTTAGACCGTGGTCAGCTCTCTTCTTGGCCGGGTAACTATGATGATTATCTGATCAATAAAGAAGAAGCGCTGCGTGTTGAAGAGATGCAAAATGCGGAGTTTGATCGCAAATTAGCACAGGAAGAAGCCTGGATCCGCCAAGGGATCAAAGCGCGTCGTACCCGTAATGAAGGCCGTGTTCGCGCGCTGAAAGCATTGCGAGTAGAACGCTCGGAACGTCGTGAAGTGATGGGCACTGCGCGTATGCAAGTGGGTGAAGCAGCGCGTTCCGGTAAAATTGTATTTGAGTTAGAAAACGTTAATTATCAAGTTGATAATAAAGTTTTAGTGAAAGATTTCTCTGCGCAAGTGATGCGTGGCGATAAAATTGCATTGGTGGGACCTAACGGTTGTGGTAAAACCACACTGTTACGTTTAATGCTCGGCGATTTACAAGCAGATAGTGGACGCGTTCACTGTGGGACTAAACTTGAAGTTGCATATTTCGACCAGCACCGCGCAGCACTCGACCCAGATAAAACTGTTATGGATAACCTTGCGGAAGGTAAGCAAGAGGTCATGGTTAATGGTAAACCTCGTCATGTATTGGGTTACCTGCAAGACTTTATGTTCCCGCCAAAACGCGCGATGACGCCTGTAAGAGCGTTATCCGGTGGTGAGCGTAACCGCTTATTATTAGCGCGTTTATTCTTAAAACCAAGTAACTTGCTGATCCTGGATGAACCAACCAACGACCTTGATGTTGAAACATTAGAGTTACTGGAAGAGCTGGTGGATGGGTATCAAGGTACCGTTTTATTAGTTAGCCATGATAGAGAATTCGTGGATAACAGCGTAACAGAGTGCTGGATTTTCGAAGGTAACGGCGAAATTAACCGCTTTGTGGGGGGGCTATAATGATGCTCAACAGCAAAGAGCACAAACCGTACGTCTGAAATCGGAGCAAACCAGTAAAGTAGCTGCGCCAGAAAAAGAAGCTAAGCCAAAAGAAGCTCCTAAACGTGCAAATAAGCTTAGCTATAATTTATTGCGTGAATTAGAGCAATTACCGGCGAAATTAGAGCAACTTGAAGGGGAAATTGAAACTCTTCAAGCACAAATTGGCGATGCAGATTTCTTTAATCAGCCACATGATGTGACTGAGCAAGCGTTAACTGAACTTGCCGCTAAAGAACAAGAGTTAGAACAGGCGTTTGATCGTTGGCAGGAGCTAGAGCTGTTGAAAAACGGTTGATATGACGGCTTGAATCAAAAGGAGAGAAAACACCTTGTGTTCTCATGAGTCCCATGAACATGTGCTCTGTCCACAGTGCGACATGATGGTTGCTGTTCCTGAATTGGAACAAGGAAATAAAGCCACATGTCCGCGTTGTGAAACAACACTCATATCCAAGTGGCGTTATCCATACAGGCAACCCGCAGCATATGCATTTAGTGCATTAATTATGTTGGTAATTGCCTGTCTTTTCCCATTTGTAAAAATGAGTGCAGCAGGCATTGAGAATGAAATCTCCATGTTTCAAATCATCGAGATTATTATGGGGACGCGTTACAGCGGTTTAGCGCTGTTTTTTCTCCTATTTTCTTTGATTATTCCTGCATTTTGCATGGTGACTATCATCTTGTTAGGGCTGCAGGTTCACCTTCCCAAATCAATCAAAGTGCTTATAACCCGAATTCTCTTTCAGATGAAATCATGGTGTATGGCGGAGATTTTTTTGGCGGGGGTATTAGTTAGTTTTGTTAAGTTAATTGCTTATGGTGATATTGGCATTGGGATGAGTTTTCTCCCTTATTGCGCATTTTGTATGATGCAAGTGCGAGCGTTCCAGTGCCTAGATCGACATTGGTTATGGAACCGAATTGAAGAGGCGCCCAAACTCAATAAGCCGCTGATTGTTGGGAAAACAGGAATTAGCCAAGATGTGCGTTTATGTTTAGTTTGTACGGCAATTTTGCCTGCAGACCAACATGAATGTCCGCGTTGCCATGCTCATGGTAGCGTACGTAAAAAGCAAAGTTTGCAGTGGACTTTGGCATTATTGTTAACTTCTATTTTGCTTTATATTCCCGCAAACGTTCTGCCGGTGATGACAACAAACGCCTTAGGTAGTGGGTTGCCTTCTACTATCATGGATGGTGTGATCCTTCTTTGGGAAGATGGTTCATTCCCCGTCGCCATGATTATTTTTATTGCCAGTATTATGGTGCCTTCCTTGAAAATGATTGGTATAGCGTGGCTATGCCTCGACTCTAAAGGGTTTGGTAACCGTGATCCTCATCGAATGCATTTTATTTATGAGCTGGTGGAGTATGTTGGTCGCTGGTCAATGATCGATGTGTTTGTGATTACCATTTTGACTGCATTGGTTCAAATGGGGCAGCTAATGAACATCGTACCGGCACTGGGAGTTATTTTCTTCGGTGTAGTGGTGATTTTAACGATGTTTGCTGCAATGACATTTGATCCTCGCTTAACATGGGATCGTTGTGAAAAGAGAGATGCAGTTAAGACTGTTGAACAAGAAGGAGCCGCAGGGTGACAGATCAAGAAACACCACAGGCCAATGCTAAAGTGAGTAAGTTAAAGAGCTGGTCACCGGTTTGGGTGATCCCGATTGTGACTCTACTCATCGGTGCTTGGATCATGTTTTACCATTTCAGCCATCAAGGCCCAGAAGTGACGTTAATCACTTACAGTGCGGAAGGGGTTGAAGCAGGTAAAACCAAAATTAAAAGCCGTAGCGTGGATATTGGGGTGGTTGAAAGCGTCACCCTCGATGCTAATTTTAGCCGCGTGATTATTAAAGCCCGCTTGAATCCTGAAATGGAAGGTTTGCTGCGCTCTGATTCTGCCTTTTGGATAGTGAAACCTACGATAGGTCGTGATGGGGTAACAGGGCTAGGTACTCTGTTATCAGGGGCATATATTGAACTGCAGCCGGGATTAGCGGCAAAAGAACATTTTGAGTTTACGTTATTAGATACGCCACCTTTGGCGTCCCCTGATGCTAAAGGTAAACGGATTATTTTAACCAGCGACAAAGCAGGGCAGTTAAATGCTGGCGATCCTGTATTATTCCGTGGTTATCGTGTTGGATCCGTTGAAACCAGTAATTTTGATATGGATAAACGCGATATGCGTTATCAGCTGTTTATCAATGCACCGTATGACAAGTTAATTAGCAGCAACGTGCGTTTCTGGAAAGATAGCGGTATTGCCTTTGATATGTCTTCCCAAGGGGTACATGTTTCTATGGGGTCGGTGGCGACATTATTAACTGGTGGCGTGAGTTTTGATGTGCCTGAAGGGTGGGTACCAGGAGAAACAGTTAAAGAGAATGCACAGTTCGAACTGTTTGATACTCAATCAAGTATTCAAGATTCGTTATACACCACATACCAAGATTTTGTGCTGTTCTTCTCTGATTCTGTACGCGGTCTACAGCCGGGGGCACCAGTAGAATTCCGCGGTATTCGCTTAGGTACAGTGGCACAAGTGCCATTCTATACGGCGGGTCTGGATCAATCACTGGATAATAACTTCCGCATTCCTGTTCTTATTCATATCGAACCAGAGCGTTTTTCTAAGGATGTTGGTAAAGATTTTAACCTGAAAAATGAACTGAATCTGGCGATGAAAAATGGCTTAAGAGCCTCGTTAAAGTCCGGTAATTTATTAACGGGTGCACTGTATATCGACCTCGACTTTATTCCAGATGTGCCAGAGTACAAAGGTCCTTATGTTATTGCTGGCTATAAAATTATTCCAACACACAGTGGTGGTTTAGCGCAGATCCAACAGAAAGTGATTGCCGTACTGGATAAAATCAACAATATGCCAATTGAGCCTATGTTGAAACAAACAACGCAAACATTAGCTGAAGGTCAAAAACTGGTTCAAGAAGCAAATGTGATGTTTACACAGTTGAATAAATTGATGTCTAGCAAAGAGTTCCAGAGTTTACCTGCTGACATGCAAAAATCACTGAAAGAGATAAACAAAACGATGCAAGGCTTCCAACCAGGCTCACCAGCTTATAATAAGATGGTTGATGATATGCAGCGTTTAGATCAAGTACTGCGTGAAGTACAACCACTACTGCGCACGCTGAATAATAAGAGCAATGCGCTCGTGTTTGAAGCAGAACCAAGCAAGGACGTTGTGCCTAAAGGAGTGAAAAAATAATGAGATATCTATTAGCGATAGGCGTTTTTCTCCTGGCGGCTTGTAGTAGCACCCCAGACAAAATGTATTATCAATTACCGATGAAGGCCCCTGAAGTTCAATCTGTGGCCGTGATGGATAAAGGACAAATCTGGTTACAGCGTATTACGCTGGCGGATGTGCTGACATCAAATGGGATAACTTACCAAACGTCCGATGTTGCTTATTCAAATGCGAGTGCGCATTTATGGGCAAGTCCGTTAGAGCAACAATTAGGGCAATCAATGGTGCGTGAGCTATCTTCTGCTCTACCGGATAGATTTATCTCATTACAACCTTTGCAGAACTCACCTGAGACGTTAGATATCACTCTAACGGCATTTAATGGTCGTTATGATGGGAAAGTGTTAGTGCAGGGATTTTGGACATTGATGCGTGGCGACAAAGTTGTACGCCGCAACTTTGATATCCAATTAGAACAGCAAGAAGATGGTTATCCTGAATTAGTCAGAACATTAGCGAATGGTTGGCAAAAAGTGGCGGCAGATATTGCTCAAGAGATAAGCAAGCCATAATTTGATAATGATTTTGTTGTGAAATGAATGCGCTACGGTAAAACGTAGTGCATTTTTTTATTATTTTTCATTTTGAAAGTGGATATTATGAATCTTAATTAACTGATAAATAATGAATTTATTTTTAATCATTTGAATATCAGTAGGTTGTGATTATCTCGAAATGTAGGTCACATTTATCATAATTATGACAATAATATGAAATTCTTTACTTGCATTTCTTATGGACGGGCGCTATTTGTATAGTGTATCTATTAACAAAAAATAGATGCTGTTTTCTTTTCCATTTAAATGATGAGGGAAGTAAGGCATGAAAAGACAGAAGCGAGACCGTTTAGAAAGAGCGTTATCAAGAGGTTATCAAGCAGGTTTAACCGGACGTTCCAAAGAATTATGTCCTTATCAGGCAGTAGATGCCCGTTCGCATTGGCTAGGTGGTTGGCGAAAAGCGATGGAGGATAGAGCGGCAGTAGCCGTTTAATTGGTCATTTAACGAGGATCATTAAATTATTTTGCGGAAATTAATTAGACGCATAATTTAATACCATCCCCTTGAAATTATAAACCTCCGCATTTGCGGAGGTTTGCATTTAAGGCAAGCTACGATTAGAACGCGCTTGTATCCTTAAATAAGCCGACTTTCAGGTCTGTTGCAGCATAAATCAGTTTGCCGTCTACCAGAACTTCACCATCTGCTAATCCCATAATTAACTTACGGTTAATCACACGTTTAAAGTTAATACGGTAAGTGACTTTTTTTGCGGTCGGTAATACTTGTCCAGTGAATTTCACTTCACCGACACCTAACGCACGACCTTTACCTTCGCCGCCTAACCAGCCGAGGTAAAAACCAACCAGTTGCCACATAGCATCAAGACCTAAGCAACCAGGCATAACAGGGTCATTCGTGAAGTGGCAACCAAAGAACCATAAATCTGGATTGATATCCAGTTCAGCTTCAACGTAGCCTTTATCAAATGTACCACCATCTTCGGTCATTTTGATGATGCGATCCATCATCAACATATTACCTGATGGCAATGGAGGACCATTTTCCCCAAATAATTCGCCTCTTCCAGAAGCCTCTAAATCTTCTTTTGTATAGGATTCGCGTTTATCAACCATGATCTTCAGATAGCCTTTATTATGTGTAGGTCAACAGAATAGCTTACACTTGTACGCTGAACAACTCCGATCAGCTAATATTTACTCAATCTTTACTTAGCCCATCCACTTTAAAAACCAAGGTAATCTAGACTTATCCGGTGAATTTGCTTGGTTTATGCGTTCTTGAATTAAAGCTAACAAGTGTACGTTATCACCTTCTACTTGTTGTTCAAAGTAAGGTTGTTTCGTTAAGAGAGAAATTGCTTGAGCAACATGTTCGACGGGCCAAATATGGAATTTCTCTTCTTTGACTGCCTCGATAACTTCTTGTTTCAAACATAGATGGCGTACATTAGACATTGGGATGATGACACCTTGATTACCTGTTAGCTCACGCTTATCGCAGATATCAAAAAATCCTTCAATCTTTTCGTTAACACCGCCAATCGGTTGAACATAGCCAAATTGGTCAACCGCACCAGTGACGGCAATTTGTTGGTCGATAGGCTGCAATGATAATGCGCTAATTAAGGCACACAGTTCAGCTAATGATGCGCTATCACCGTCAACTTCACCATAAGACTGTTCAAATACAATAGAGGCAGAGAAAGGCTGAGGTTGCTCTAATTTTAATTCGTAGTTTAGGTAGGCCTGCATAATCATCATGCCTTTTGCATGAATATTGCCACCTAATTCTGCTTTGCGCTCGACGTCGGTAAATTCACCATCGCCTAGATGCGCCACGCAAGTGATCCGTGATGGTTCACCAATTGCATCAGGGTATCCCGGATACTGTAAGACAGATAGCCCGTTAATTTGACCAACAACTTCCCCTTCAGTTTTAATCAAAACTTGCTCTTGTAGGATGTCGTCTTGATTGCGCTCAACAAGGAAAGAATGACGCCATAAACGATTTTCTTCGGCTTGAGAGAATGATTCAGCCGTTAAATAGCCTTCATGAACGTATTGAGCTGCATTGGTTAAATTGCGAGTTAGCCAATTAATATCAAGTGGCAAATTGTATTTGTCTTCACAACAACGCGTCGCTTGCAAAATAAATTCAGACCAGCCGTCAGCAGCAATTTCTGGTAGCTGATTACTGTTGACAATGAATTTAATGAAATTCATCCATAAGCTTAATTGTTCTTCGTCTTCGAAAAACATGAGAGGTTCATATTCTGCATATATTGAACAATCAAACAGCTCAGGAGCTGCAAACTCAAACTCTTCTAATATGAGTCTATCACCGACAACAATTACTTTAAGTTCAAGCGGCTGAGGCTCAATTTCAATCGGTAAGGTTTGATTTTCACTATGTGGCAGCCACTCTAATTGGCGGCGAGTCACCATATTTTTTAGCCGAGTCCACATTAATGGCTGAGTGACCAACGCGGTTGCAGAAATAACGAGGACTCCACCGTTAATTTGGTGTAGCAAACCTGGGACTAGATTTTGATTTGGCGTGATATAGCCGAACAGTTGTTCTGGTTCAATCCAGTGGCGGTAAGCGATTTTTTCATGTGAGGAAAAACGACCAGTAACATCGTTTTGCCACTGATATCGTTGCTTATCTTCAGATAATTGATAGTCACCATTAATAAATTGGGTTTTAGTCAATAGTGGGGTGATAGCGTCAGTAAATAGTTTGAGATATTCTTCACTTTCGTCAGACTTGATGAACATAAAGCGCGTTTGAGCATATTCACGAATGAAATGCTGCATCCCATCGAATAATCTTGGTTGAATATCAGCCAATGTTGCCGGAGTCAACGTCGCTGAAGAGACAAATTTTGTCTGAAAAGACGATAAGTTAGGAGTTAGGCCTTGCCATGTTAATTCTTGACTGATCACTATAATTATCTGCTATTAGTATGGTTATCAATAAATGCCTGCCAATCAGCAGGGCGCATATGCCTGAGTTTATTTATGTACCGTCTGTTTTATATACAATTTCAGGCTAATTTATTACCTTAAAATATTTTCGGCTTAAGATTGTTATATTAGCCTTTGAACGCTAATCTTGCAGCAATATTTGTCGAAATATCGAGTTAGAATAAAGAAAACATGAGTGCGACGGGTAAACTCAGTGGCCATGTAAAGCCAATAAGAAGTGCGCTCAATAATCTCATGCAAAAACTAGGATCTTTGGTTACTAGCAGGGCGAATAACGCTGAACATACTCCTCCAATCCCATAGATAAGAAGTATGTGTTCAAAAGTGGACATGCGATTTTAGTGGTTTGTTAACGTGTGGATGCGAATTGTACACTATTTTTTTATTTACTGTTATTTTCTTTGTGTTAATCAATGGATAGTCGATTAAATGAAATCCACTTTGAGCATTTTTCTTATATTATTGCTAATATAATGATAGGTACGATTTTCTTCGGGAAAAAATATGAAATATCAGCAGCTTGAAAATCTTGAATGTGGCTGGAAATGGGAATATCTAGTCAATAAAGCGAGAAGTGGGGAGCCTATTACCCGATATATAGAAAGAAGTGCGGAGCAAGAGGCAATTGAGCTGTTGTTAAAGCTGGAAAATACGCCTGTGGATGTATTGAAATGGATTGCAGATCATATGTCCCCTCAATTAGATAACCGAATGAAACAGAGTATTCGTGCGCGTCGTAAACGTCACTTTAATGCTGAGCATCCACATACTCGAAAAAAGTCGATTGATTTAAATTATTCGGTTTGGCAACGACTATCTAATTTGGCAGTAAAACGGAATAAAACCTTATCAGAGACGATTATTCAGTTAATTGAAGATGCGGAACATAAAGATAAGTATGAGAGCCAAATGAGCTTATTGAAGCATGATCTTCAAGCGATCTTAGGTAAGTCGGAGAAAGAGTAACGATCTATAGTTGAACAAATGGATTATTGTGATGATCTTTCTTTCTAAGGATGAAAAAAAGCCCCAATAAATTGGGGCTTTTTATATTCAGTTCGAAATTCAAACTAGGGCTATAAATTAAGCGCCTGGTTGAGTTACAACTTCAGTTGTACCTTGGATTTCGATTTCAACGCGACGGTCTGGCGCTAAGCACTCGATCAGAGCTGCACGGCCTTTAACTGCGTCACATTTGTTACCAGTTACTGGATCTTCTTTACCACGACCTTCAGCAGCGATTGCGCTTGCTGGAACGCCTTTAGATACTAAGTAGTCTACTACTGACTGAGCACGTTTTTGTGACAGTGGCAGGTTGTAGTTTTGTGAACCGATACGGTCTGTGAAACCAACTACCAGCACGCGACCTTGAGTTGGGTCGATGTTGCTCAGTTCGTTGTACAGTTCGTTCAGTGCTTGCTGACCTTCTGGTTTCAGAGTCGCTTTGTTGAAGTTAAACAGAACGTCTGAACGCAGAGTGAAGCGTTTGTTTTCAACAACTGGAGCTGCTGGCTCAGCAACTACTGCTGGAGCAACAACTGGAGCTGCTTCTTGACCGAAACGGTATGCAAGACCAACGCTCAGCATGCCGTTATCTGGGCTAACACCGATGTTGTCTTTGTCGCCCATGCGGCTAACCCACTGGTAGTCTAAACGAGTCGCTAATTCTGGAGTGATAGCATACTCAAGACCCAGTGCGTAAACTGGAGAAACGCCAGTGTCAGTTTCTTTACCAACGCCGTTAACTTTAGCTTCTGTACGGTAAACCATACCACCCAGACGAGTATAAACGTCTAAGTCATCCATGATTGGATAGCTCAGTTTGGTAGTCAGAGAAACGCCCATTGAAGAAACGCTACCTGCGTTGTCACCTTTGTACTTCATTTTACCAAACCAGTCATAGCCCATTTCGAAGCCCATGTACTGGTTGTATTGGTAACCTGCGTACAGACCCGCACCTAATTGGTCACGAGTTTTTTTGCCAGTACCAACTGAAGTTTCATCTCCAGCAGCATCTTCAAAAGTAAATTTAGCGTGCTCGTAGTGAGACCAACCTAATTTACCACCAGTGTACCAAGTGTTATCTTTTGGAGCTGCTTGTGCAACAGTTGCAAATGCTGCCACTGCTACTGCTACCGCGATAGCTGTCTTTTTCATTTTTACGCCTCGTTATCATCCAATATTGGCTTGGCTTCGTGAGCCTTATTATTTGCCATTGGTTCAATTTAATTGCTAGGTTCAGCTGACATTATCCACAAAAATTTACGAAAAGTAAAAAAATAATGTCATGAGCTTAACAGGCTAAAGTCTACAACGAACTCCAAAAGATACAAGTATGGTAAGCAATAAAGGTTAAAAAAAGTCTTTTTTTACCGTTGAAATCAGAGAGATAAATATATTACCCATTTTGTTGTTAATAAACGCATCTTATTGTTTTTAAAGAATTTAAATATATTTCTTTATAATTATCTTGATGAATGTAAAATTTCGTAAGAAAAATCTTATTATTGTTTAGTGAATGTTATTGGCGTGAATCTTTAAAAGGTTTTGATGTCTAATATCCGCTGAGCTTGTATTATATGTTTTTTCTGGTCTCATAATAAATCCCATCGAATGACCTGCTTCTGCCGCATTTTGTAAAAGAATAAAATCTTGCTCATTTATTTCTGGCAACCATCCTAATACGACACTGTAATTACCGCTTCTTAATGCTTTTTCCATGGCATCAATGGTCGTAATTGAATTAACTTGGTTAAATTGCATGATTTTGTTGGTGGGTAAACCCGCTTGCTCTAACCAGTGTTTACTCAGTTTTTTATCTGGGCTCAGCCACAATAGCCAACGTGATTGAATACCGAACTGGCGCAACATGGGTAGCAAGATGTAATCCATAATTGGATGTTGTTCGTTATAGACTAGCTCACTCACCATGCCTTGTTGCATTGAGCCATTTGCAAAACTCATTGCTGGGGTTGCATTGCTTAAATTGCTATGCGTAAGCTGGTCATGCGTGAAGCTATCATTAGTAAAATGATTAAGAGAATGTGTTGTTGCGCTATTCCAAGTAGAAATACTCATAATTCACCTCGCTACAATTTTACATGTAGAACAATGTTTCATGGAGACAAGTGCTGTATGAACATACAGTACCTGTATATTTATACAATATCAAGGCTATTTTTACAAAGCGCTTCGCAACTTTGTGGTTTTTATGCGAGTTATACTTGGCATTTTTAACTGAAACTTTAAAATTGATTAAACATAATTATATGTAAAAACAGTTGTTTTTTTATTGCTTGAAGCTCAAGGACGATTGTGTTTTTTTTATTCATAAGGAGATGGAAAAGTGTCATTACAAAATGAAAGAAGTTCCCTTTTACAACAAATTTTGGGTCAGTTTGGTGTACTAAAAAAGAAAAACCATTTCGGTGGATACTGTTTGTGTATTGATAATGCACTGGTGGGGTTAGTATTGGATGGACATTTCTATGTTCGTGGGTGCCTGTTTTCTCGTAGCTATTTTGAATCAGTTGGGTTTGAACGGTTGGTATACAGTAAAAGAGGTATACCTCTAGAGATGCGCTATTACCAACTTCCGGAAGAGGCTTGGTGTAACCCATCAATATTGAGTCATATCATTGAATTAGCTTACCGTTCAGCCATGGAAGAAACCCAACAAAGAGAGTCGGCGGCGGTACGCATCAAGGACTTGCCAAATATGAATATGGCAATGGAGAGGGCGCTTGGGAAAATTGGGATTTTCCATGCTGAAGACCTCATTATGATTGGTGCTAAAGCGTGTTTCTTGAAACTAAAACAGCATGGGAAGCTGATACCAAGTGTAAAACAGTTGATTGGATTGGCTGCGGCTATTGAGGGTTGCCATAGTGAAGTATTACCTTCT
Source organism: Providencia sp. wls1922 (assembly GCF_009706505.1). Lineage (NCBI taxonomy): Bacteria > Pseudomonadati > Pseudomonadota > Gammaproteobacteria > Enterobacterales > Morganellaceae > Providencia > Providencia sp. wls1922. Next base: position 24,606 of record NZ_WLUG01000099.1, read on the forward strand.
CGAACTCGGCAGGAGCTCATTAACTGGTTTAACAGCATGAACTAATTTTGATTCTTTCAAATCAGCGGGCATGACCATTAATAGGTTTTAATGCCCGCTCATCAGTTTATTTTATGACAAGCTAATCTGTTTAATCATTGATTTTATTTCAGGAATTAATTCAACCAGTAATTTAGTTTGTTCCATGATCAAGACAGTTTTCTCATCGTCATCGCTGGATGCACGGTCAATGCGATTCAGTAAGCTCACTCTTAGACGCTCTGATTTTTCGTCAATAATTGCGGGATCTAAGGATGTGACTTGAATAGACGATTCGATATAGCAGATTGCATCATTTAATAAGGCGAGATTCGCTTCGTTTTGCATTTGCTCTCGATGGGCACCGAGTGCTGAAATATAGCCTAGTAATGTATGGTTTAAACACAGTAAGCGGAATGCTTGCTCTTGCGTAATTTGGTATGACTTAGGATCCGATGCCATATTTGAAACAATTGAAGCAAATTCTGCATCATTATTATGGGCGTCACGCCTTGCAACACGGTACTCCAAGCTATTATCTTTACCTTGATAATATTGCTGCAAAATAGCGTCTAAATAACGGCAGTTGCTATCCATCGTTTTCTGAACTACTTGTGGTAACTGTCGAAATTTCCAGTCAGGCCAAATAAAACTGACGGCAAGTAATGCGATAAAACAGCCAATTAGAGTGTCGATTATTCGAGGTAATGCGACTTCGAAACCTTCACCGAGTAAATTGAAGCAAAATAGCACCAGTAATGTAATAAATAGTGTTGCTTGAGCATATTGGCTGCTACGGAACATGAAGAACAGTAACCCGGTGATAACGATTAGGGTGAGTTGCCCCTCAATGGATGGCACGATATTGAGTAAAGGTAAGCCAATGGCGATCCCTAATAACGTGCCTGTAATACGTAATGCTAGACGGCGCTTAGTCGCATTATAGTTGGGTTGGCATACAAATAAGCTAGTGAGTAAGATCCAATAACCGCGTTCTAAATCAAATAATTGAATAATCAAGTATCCAGTACAAAGCAAGACTGACATTCTGATTGCATGACGAAACAGCGAGGATTTGGGGGTTAAATGATGTTTGAAGCGGGCAAATACATCACGAATACCCGAGACTGATTCATCAGATAACTGTTCAATTTGCTTATTATTTTGCTGCCAAGAAGCTTGGCCTAAGCTTAAGCCTTTTAGTTGGACATCAATACCTTTGAGATTTTTTAGCAAGTTTCGTAATGCTTTGATTTCATGTAATTCAGGAGATTGTTGCTGGAGTAGCTGCAAGGAGTTTTCAATATACGTAAATGTACGCTCAAAGCGCGGATTATGTTGATATTGTTTGCGCCATAAAACGGATTGAGCGACCTGCTGGCAGGCTCTTGCTTGCATGGTTAATAAGCGTTGAAAGCGAAATAAAATATCACAATGGCGCAAACGGCGGCTAAGCTGTTGATATTGAATATGTGATGAACTAGCTCGTTCATGAATATCTTGGGCGACAAAGTAATATTGCAATGTATTACGCGTGCCTCGCTGACCTCTATCGCCTTTTAATCGACTGAGTAGCGATATTTTTGCCTGATTCATTGTACTGACTAACGTACTGTTAACTAAGGCTAAATCATAGACTGATTGCTGATAGTCATCTTCAAGATCAGGATCAAATAAGTTTGCCTTTGCATCAAGATAAGCCGAAAGCTGCTGATAACATTGCGTAATGGCATCTTGTAGTGGGCGAACAGGGAACAGGATATGCCCGATAAGGGTGAGAATGTTGTACCAAATGGCGCCAGTTAATAAGAGCGCTGGCTGGATGTACCAAGTATCAAAAATAGGTACGCCAAGCATGGTGTATATTGCAATTAGCAGGGCACCGAAAGCGATAGTGGCATAACGTTGCCCTAATGCGCCAAGTAAGATAAAACCGCAGGTTGAGAATGCTAACCCAAAAAAGAATAAAACAGGGTAAGGAAAAAGTAATTCAATAGAGACTGAGGCAATTAAAAAACAGAATAAAGTAATAATTAAATTTTTTATTCTGCCAGTCAATCTATCATCTAAGTCAGTGAGTGCGGCAGCGACAACGCCTAGAGTTAAAGGGATCGTGACTTTAGGCTCTAGGCCTAAAAGCCATGGAACCAAGGTTGTGCCTGTCAGCGCAATTAAGATTCGGGTATAATATAAAATATGGCTGTTATAGAGCACACGACGATAACTGGTTAGCAGCGTTAGCACAAAGTACCTCAGTGGTAAGACAAATCCTTATCTATATAGAATAACGTGTTTACGTAGAATAAAAAACTATTAGCAATTATGCTTTGATTATTTTCACGAATGATTCACACAGGTGCAGAACGTATGGAACTGAAATCAACACAGATTGGACAGCGCCTGGCTCAGCATCCCTATAATCGGGTTCGCTTACTTAATGCAGGCATCGAAGTTAGTGGTGAAAACCATCAATATCTTATTCCCTTCAATGAACTAGTCGATATTCGCTGTAAGCGTGGGATCGTCTGGGGGGAACTGGAATTTGAAGTTTTAGATGAACAAGTCGTTCGTTTGCACGGTACAGAGTGGAAACAAACTCAGCGTTTCTACCATTTTTTGAATGAAAAATGGCAGCAATGGAGCGTTGAAATGAGCGAGGTCAGTGCTCAAGTATTGACGTCTTTAACCCAGTCGATTTTACAACAAACTCAGCAAGATGCGTGGTTAAGTTTACGTAGCTTGCAGTCGATAAAAGAAAGGATCACTCAGCAGTTTTCATCACTTCCTTTACCCCTCGTTCGAATGCCTTTATTTGAAAACTGTGCCGCACATTACCAATTTTGCAAGCAGTGGCTAACGAATAGTGAACAATGCCGCAAGCAAAATAATCAGAATTGGTGCCAGTCAGTTCTAACACGCTATGATGATTTTTTCCAACATATTGAATCCTCTCCATTAAATTATTCTCAATCATTATCAGTTATTAATGGCGAAGATAATGTTTTAGTTTTAGCGGGAGCGGGCAGCGGAAAAACGTCGGTGCTGGTTGCAAGGGCTGGGTGGCTTCTATTAAGAGAACTGGCTAAACCTGAGCAAATCTTATTATTGGCGTTTGGACGTAAAGCTGCGGAAGAGATGAATGAGCGGATTCAATCTCGTTTACAACAAAAAGAGATTGAGGCGAAGACATTTCACGCACTTGCATTGCAGATTATCCGCGAAGGTAGCAATAAGTCACCGATAATTAGTGCGTTAGAGTCGGATACCGAAAAGCGCCAATCTCTTTTGTTGAATGAATGGCGAGAGCAGTGCTCCAGTAAAAAAGCCCAAGCGAAAGGTTGGCGAGAGTGGCTGTCAGAAGAATTACAGTGGAATATTCCTGACGGTGAATTTTGGAATGATGAAAAAATTAGTCGCAAAGTGGTCGTTCGACTAGAGCGCTGGTTGAGTTTGATCCGCTCTCATGGCGGTAGCCAAAAAGAGATGGTCGACAATACGCGGGAAGAAATTCGTGCGCTATTCCAAAAACGAATTCGTTTAATGGCTCCGTTATTGAAAGCTTGGAAGAGTGCTCTCAAAGATGAAGGTGCGATTGATTTCTCCGGTCTTATCCATCAAGCGGTCAATATTATTGAAAAAGGGCGTTTTATTAGCCCGTGGAAACATATTTTAGTTGATGAATTCCAAGATATTTCGCCACTGAGAGCCAAATTATTACATGCATTACGCCAACAAAATAAGCAAACCTGTTTATTTGCGGTTGGTGATGATTGGCAGGCAATCTATCGCTTTAGTGGCGCTGAATTGGATTTGACGACGTCATTTAAAACGCATTTTGGTGAAGGGGATTTATGCGCATTAGATACAACATACCGGTTTAATGAGCGCATTGGTGATGTTGCGAATCGTTTTGTGTTACAGAACCCAAGCCAGTTAGATAAGCCATTAAATAGCCTAACAAAAGGTAATAAGAAATCAGTTGTTTTATTGTATGAAGATGCGCTAGAGCGTTTGCTGGATAAAATGAGTGGTTATGTTTTAGATGATGAAAATATCTTAATTTTGGCTCGTTACCATTATTTAAAACCGGAAATTCTTAATAAAGCGGAAACACGCTGGCCGAAATTGAAAATTCAATTTATGACCATGCATGCATCGAAAGGTCAACAAGCGGATCATGTCATTATTTGTGGTTTAAATGGTGGCAAAGAGGGGTTCCCAGCGCCTGCGCGGGAGTCGATTATTGAAGACGCTTTGCTGCCGCAACCTGAACATTTTGAACATGCGGAAGAGCGACGACTATTTTATGTGGCATTGACGAGAGCGAAGCAACAAGCATGGTTATTGTATAACCCTGATAATCCATCCGAGTTTGTTGAAGAGCTAAGGCAAATGGGCGTACCTAGACAGAAAAAACCTTAAAAATCGCTTATTAAAGTTCAGAGCTTAAAAATGAAAACTGCGCCATTGAGTATACTGATGGCGCAGTTTTTTATTTATTTACGACTATTTTCAGGCGTACTATTAATTAGTGCGTTTATTTAAATAGCTTTGATAATCAGGGATCACAATATCAATTTTCCCATCAAAGAAAGGAGAGGTAATCAGAAAATCAGCAGTAGCAGGGTTAGTGGCAACAGGAATGTTCCATACAGTGGCTAATCGCAGAAGCGCTTTGACATCTGGATCGTGAGGAACGGCATTTAACGGATCCCAAAAGAAAATGAGTAGGTCGATTTTCTGCTCTGCAATCATGGCACCAATTTGTTGGTCACCGCCCATTGGGCCGCTCAACATGCCAGTAACGGGTAAACCGGTTTCTTTATTGACTAAGCTCCCAGTGGTACCTGTTGCAAACAGTTTGTGTGAGCTTAATTTCGTTTTATTTTGGGTTACCCAACCGAGTAAGGATGATTTACAGTGGTCATGGGCAACTAAGGCAATATTTTTTGAAGCTGCGATTTTTCGGGTGGTAGATTCCATGAGGTTCCCTTAAACAAGATTTGCATCACAATAAATAGTTGTCACGCATCTTAAAAATTGAGTGAACAAAGATGTACAACATATATCATAATGCATATGAATAGTTTACTGATTTTGGGAGATATTTTGATGAGAGATCAAGAAATTGCTGAAATTCTAACAAGCGTTAAGACAATTGCATTAGTTGGCGCGAGTGACCGTACAGACCGCCCAAGCTATGAAGTCATGGAATACCTCTTACATCAAGGGTATCAGGTTATTCCGGTGAGTCCGAAGCTCGCGGGGCAAACGTTATTAGGGCAGAGAGTTTATGCACAACTGAGTGAAATCCCTAACCCTATTGATATGGTTGATGTTTTTAGAAATGCAGATGCTGCAGTCGGCGTTGCTCATGAAGCCGTCGCCATTAAAGCTAAAGTTCTATGGTTGCAAAAAGGGGTTATTAGCGAAGAGGCACAAAAGATTGCTGTAAATGCGGGATTACAGTGTGTGATGGATAAATGTCCTAAACAAGAAATTCCAGCGTTAGGTTTGGAAAAATAAGTATCGCGAGTTTATCGACGGTAATGTAAAAAAATAAAGCAGCTGGTGGGCTGCTTTACTGGATTGCGTTCATGGTCAGTTACGTAGACGCGGAGCTTGTAATTGGGATCTTATCGATTCTGCTAACTCATCCATAGAAGGTTGTTCCGGATGGTCATCAGTCATCTCATAAGTAATCTGTGCTTCTGCTAAATAAGTATGAACCGCTTCCCCATTATCATCTTCCATGACGACATGATACCAAGGCAGATCGCGTAATGTACTGTTGGATGCAATGTCATCATCATGTGGTTGGTCGAGCGAGTATTCAGGATCAACATCAACAACTACCCCAAGGTAGCCGAGAAGTTTGTGCCTGACTTGTTGCCCGATTCCATATTTACTGGTGATCATCATAGCGACCTCCTTAAAAGCCTTGCTTGTGCTGTAAACTACATGTGGGCAGTGCTGTGCGTTTTCAAGCCAATGTGTGGACAATTACTCATAACGCAATACACTGTCTTTAAGTAATAACGAAAAGCAGTGCCTCAATAATCAGATTATCTGCTGAATGAATAAAAAACAACTGCGCCAAAGGGTTTTAATTGATTAAGTAATGACATCGGAGGCTTATATGACAGCAACAGGTCGTTATTTCTATATTTATGGACGAGTCCAAGGTGTTGGGTTTCGTTACCAAACCTATCATTGGGCGAATCAAAATGGGGTCAAAGGTTTTGTTTATAACCGGGATGATGGCAGTGTGAAACTAGCTATTTATGGTTCCGAGCAGGATATTGAGTTTGTCGATGACTGGCTGAAAGCGGGCGGGCCTCCGGGTGCTAAAATCGATCACTACTTTAGTGAAAATTGGCATACAGAACCAATAGCGGATTTTTCCGTCCGCTATTAATGTATTCTTAAATGATTAGCAGGTTCTTAAATGCATTTTACGGGTTTAGGAAGACCTGCAAGTTTTGTCGCTTGCTTCGCAGGACCTTGAGGAAACAGTCGATATAAATAACGGCTGTTGCCTTTTTCTTCTCCAAACTGTTGAGAAACCGCTTTAACTAACATTCTGATCGCTGGTGATGTATTAAATTCTAAATAGAATGCACGAACGAAACGGATAATTTCGAGATGCTCGTCAGTGAGTTCAATTTCTTCTTGCGCAGCGAGTAATGGAATAAGATCTTCGCTCCATTGTTGGCTATCAAGTAGGTAGCCTTGCGAGTCTGTTTCAATTTCTTGATTATTAAAAACCAACATACTTAATTTCTATCCAAACAAAAGTAGACCGCAAATTTAGCAAAAAACCAGCAATAACCCAAGTAAACCCTGTTGGAATAGGAAAAAATGTTGATAATTTCATCCATTGAATCAATGTGCGTCTATTTTTAAAGCGAACGAACAAATTAGGGGTTTACATTGAAAGCGCAGATGATTATAGTGCTCGTCATTGCGGAGGGGTGGCCGAGCGGCTGAAGGCAGCGGTCTTGAAAACCGCCGATGGGAAACCATCCGAGAGTTCGAATCTCTCCTCCTCCGCCATCTTCACTTCCAATCAAGTCTCTCAAAGTCTACTAATCCCAGTAAAATCAAGCATTCTAACGAAATCTCACTCTACCTAAGTCTACTAACGTCTTTCTAAATCTCTACAATTTATTGTATAGTTTTTTGTATAGAAATTTCCTCTACGATTTTCCTATACAATATTGGTGATTTATGAAGCTAACTGACATGGCAATTAAACGCGCCAAACCAAAAGAAAAGGCATACACGCTGGCGGATGGTAACGGACTATCTTTATTAGTTGAAACTAATGGTTCGAAAGGTTGGCGTTATCGCTATCAGTTCGCAGGCAAAACTAAAATGATATCGTTAGGTATCTATCCTGTTGTCACTCTCAATGAAGCAAGAGCGAAAAGAGATGAAGCGCGAAAACAGGTTGCCAATGGCATTAATCCAAGTGAAGTCAGAAAAGCAGAAAAAGCGGCAATAATTAACAAAACTGTAAACACCTTTAAAAATATTGCTCTTGAATGGTATGAGGGCAGAAAGGATCGCTGGTCTGTTGGTTATCGTGATGACATGATGGATGCTTTCGAAAAAGACGTCTTCCCCTATATAGGTAATCGCCCGATTGCCGAGATCAAACCAATGGAACTACTCGACGTGCTTTCTATTATGGAAAAGCGCGGAGCAACGGAGAAGCTAAAGAAAGTGCGCCAACGTTGTGGTGAGGTGTGGAGGTACGCCATTATTACTGGTAGGGCAGAGTATAACCCTGCACCAGATTTAGCTAGCGCCTTTGTTCCACATAAACGTGAGCACTACGCCCACCTTTCAGTAAGTGAATTACCAGAGTTTCTTTCTTCTATAGATAAGTATATGGGAAGCCAGATTGTTAGAGTGGCACTAAGAGTACTTATTTTAACTGGAGTTCGACCAGGAGAATTGAGAAAAGCAGAATGGTCAGAAATTAACTTTGATACTGGAGTATGGGAAATACCGGCTGAAAAAATGAAGATGCGCCGCCCTCATATTGTACCACTATCGGATCAGGTTATTGATTTGCTGAAGCAAATACACTCCATTAGTGGAAGTTATCAATATATATTCCCCAGCCGTACTGATTATAGAAAGCACATATCAGATATGGCACTTAATACGATGATTAGGCGCATGGGTTATAGTGGGAGAGCCACAGGTCACGGATTTAGGCACACAATGAGCAGCATCCTACATGAGCAAGGCTATAACTCAGCATGGATTGAAACACAGTTAGCGCATGTCGATAAAAACTCTATACGTGGAACGTATAACCACGCTCAGTATATTGATGGTCGTAGAGAAATGCTTCAATGGTATGCAGATTACATGGACGCATTAGAGAACGGCGATAATGTGATTCATGGTAACTTTAAACGTGCTTAATCCACCAGCAATAACAAATAGCCAGCCAATGAAAGGCTGGTTTTTTTGTGCCTGAAATAGCCATCAGTAAGTGGTTTATTTTTAAACCAGTGAGCTTAGATAGGTCTGGCTTGATTAAGATAAATCTTAATTTTTAATGAAAGTACACTTTGGTAGACGTTAATAGACCATGCAAAATTGTGGGGACAAATTTTGTTCGTTTTCTAAGCTTGACTGTTTATTTTTACAGTATACTATACCTAGTAGTACTGCATTTGTTCACCGTAGACTAGGCTCTTTAACATATTTGCGCTGAAAAAGTGCATGAGATGTTCTTTAACAACGTTGGGGTTCTCCACTTCTAAGTGGATACATAAAGCTCCAGAATGGAGGCTCTGATAAAGTGCCTAATGCTCTTTTACAAATAAGGTGTGTCCAGAGTCAATTCTCAGGAACAATCTGCCACGATGACACGCTTGATATATTATTTTTTAGTTTAATTAGTGGTAGAGTTAGTTTGTAATGAATAAAAAGCGCTCAGAGCAACTTCTCCGAGCATTTAATTTTTGTTGATAGCCTTTAAATTAGGCTATTTGCTCTTTTAAATATAAGTTTTTCCCTTAGGCGATCTTGAGGGGTAATGATGATGTTATTAGTATGTTGGTGATTTATCAGCATAAATGGCATTTATAGTAAAATTACATTGATTACTATTTGTTCTTTAAAAAATGACCTGCGCTCCTTGCAAACGGGGGTTTTAGTAAGTAGTTTAATGCTTATACTATATTTACTAAATATAAGTATATCAGGTCGTTAATAGCAGATTTGCTAATTTGAATAATACAATTATGATTATTCAAATTAGTAGATTGTTCTTTTAAATTTAAGGCTCCGCCTTTGTGGAGTGTAGTTTTAGTTCCGTTCTTTAAAATTTACTTCGCTCCTGCATCAGGAGCAATTTGCATATTTATATTGATGAAAACATCACATTATCAAATATTCATTAATTATAGCTATGTTCTTTCAACGTTTTATGTTCAAGCAGTGAGCACAAACCAATTTATTGTTGAAATTACTTTATTTTAAACAACATGTTCTCACTTTAAGAATACCCAAAATATAAACCATAATAATGCGTTATTAACCCTATACATTCATGTATAGGGTTTTTTCGCATGTCTTTTTCATATCATATTAAGGAAAATTCTATGAATAATCTGATTAGGCTTTCAGAGGTTTTGCGACGTACAGGTTATAGCAAGGCATGGATTTATAGGTTGATCAAAGAAAATAGTTTCCCACAACAAGTAAAAATAGGCACTCGCTCTATTGCTTTCGTTGAATCGGAAGTCGATGAGTGGATTGCTAATAAAATTGCTGAATCTCGTTCTAATGAGGTGGCTTAATGGAAAAGAACCCACCGAAAAAACACCGTGCCCGTTTATATATGTTAGGTACAGGCATTAATGGATTTACCGAGAATGAAATATTAATTCATTGCGGCTTATCGTCAGCAAGAAATTATGCTTCGGAGTTAGAACGTAAATTAAATATCACCTTAGAACGCATTGATGAGCCTAATTCTGACGGTATCGGTACACACTACCGTTACCGCTTTAAGACTACTCAGGATGTGCAGAAGGTTATCAATCTAATTAATAAATGCGCTGAACAAGGTAATTACCAAACACTGGATAAAGCACTCGTAAATAATATTTTAAGCCTCTACCCGACAAAATAACGGAATAAGAAAATGAAACTAAAAAATAACAGCTTAAATGCTGGTGGATTCGCTCACCCTGAAATCAGCCAAGAACCTATTTTAATTCAACACAGAACTGAGCCGAGAATAGATAGCCGCCTGTTTGCTAAACGTATTGGAATTAAACATAAGAACCTTTTTGAATTAATTAAAAAACACATAAAACAGTTGCGAGAATTCGGCTCACTGCCTTCGTTTGAAACGGAGTCAGTGAAAGAAGTCGGGGCGCGTGGGGTTAAATATCATCGGTATTACCTGCTGAATGAGAACCAATTTGATTTTATGTGCCGTATTGTTCGTGGTCGTAATCATGAGCAGATGACGCAATTTAAGCTGGACGTTACCAAAGCATTCAGCAAGAAACGGGCAGCTGAACCTATTCGACGTGAATATCTACCACATTATCATGAGTCACGCGACGCACTACGAGACTTAGGCGCAGAGAAATATCATTACATCAACCTAGCTCGTACTGAAAATCGATTAACAGGCTTACTTACTGGTGAGCGAGCAATAGCAGATGAACAGCAGTTAGGGTTATTAGTCTGCATGCAGAAGATTGAACAGGCGGCATTTCAGGATGCCATTAACTCGGGGTTATCGGCGACTCAAGCGTTACGTGAAGTCAGTCAACGCATTGAGCAGTTCGCTAGTTTGATGAGCCCTATGACGCGGATTGGCGGTTAACATGATGAGTATCACTACAAATGCCTACCAAGTGAGTAATTCTCTACTGACAGGTCATCATTCAGAAAAACATTTTGCCAATCTAAAACGTGGAGAATATACATCATTTGCTAAAGGTGAATTTTCTCATTTTGTTATTGGCAGCACTACAAAGGGTGATATCGAGTTTTGTCAGTTCACAAAAAAGGGAAGCACTTTAAATGCTTCCCTATCAAGTAATGGTAACCAAAAAAAAGATGGCGTAGGTATTCTTAATCTGTTTGTTCAGGGGCGCCCGGTTATCTATCTACTATTAATTTGTTTCAGTTTTTCTCGACATGCCTCTTTGACCCATGAGCTAAAATTACCTGTTCCAGCTACAGTATTTATTTGTTCCAGTAGTTCATCTTCAAAGCGAATATGCTTCATTGTACTTTTAGAACGATCGAAAGATTTTTTTTCTTTTTTATCTTGCATTGGTAACTACCACAATTATAATGAATTTACATTTGGTAACTACCATTGTAAGGCTGTTTTATATAAAAAACAAAGCCCCGTTAGTGCTCGAACACTAACAGGGCTTCTAACACATAATGTTAATGGGAGTAACACTATGGCTATGTATAAGTCTACCCAAACTCGTCCTAAATTCCTATGGCGCTTTTTCTCATGCCAGCAATTTAAGTATTTCATCGTTATTGCTTCCAGCGAACAAGAGGCTCGTTCAATGCTGCCTGATTCTCCTTGCTTGTTCTCTGCTCGTTTTGCAGAAGGAGAAAGCGTATGAACAGTTTACTCCCCGACAATTATTTCCGTATTCAAGCTGAAATTGACGAAATGCTTGGGCATGTCGATTACCTCCCACCAGAAGAACGAAGCCGTAGCCGTTTGCTGAGAGTGAGAAAGGGCTTAATCCATGTTTTATGCGAAGTATTGCCACCAATTGATAATCCGAAAAAACAAGAGCTTTACTACTGGCTGGAACGCATTGCCACGCTGATCGGCATAGAAGTATTGGAGGTTCAGGAAAAATCGGAGGTGAAACGTGTGTAATCCTCTTCCATTAGATGCCGCTGCTTACAAGGCTCAGCAATGTAGTTCGTTATTTGCCGTGATATTGGAGCAGGCGGCGACCGAGTGCTCTAAAGAACTTTTAGACCTTATTGCAATTGCTTGTGATTTAAATGGTGAAATTTGGCAATCACTGGCGGAGGCGACGAAATGAAACCGATTGATGTTATCCGCGAGGTGAAACTAAAAGCGAATGGGCAATGGCAAACCATACTCTCTAATCTTGGGGCAGAAGTGCCCCTCAATAAGCATACCGCTTGTCCTCATTGCGGCGGTAAAGACCGTTTTCGATTTGATGATAAAGACGGTAACGGTACGTTTATTTGTAACCAGTGCGGCTCAGGTGATGGGTTAGATTTAGTTCAGCGTGTTCTGGGTGTCAGTGTGACCGAAGCGGCAAAAGAGGTTGCTGGAATGATTGGAATTGATACCCATTCAGAGTGTCCACCAGCCTACTGTATTCATGAGGTAAAAGTGCAACAGGACGTATTGAGAGCGCAGCAAGCAGAAAACAAAGCCAATGAGCAGATAGAGAAGCATAAACGTTTTACAGAGCGATACAGTCGCGCTATTGCCAATGCTAAACAGGGTGAGTCTGATTATCTGAAAGCGAAAGGCTTTGAGAGTGCCACCGTAACATTACTGGCTGATGGTTCGCTGATTATTCCATTGGTAGACACTGACGGCACAATCACAGCCGCACAAACTATTAATCCTAATGGTGAGAAACGGCTATTACTCGATAGTGCGAAGAATGGCAGTTACTACCCTATTAATGAGCCTGTAAGCATTTCGACGGTGATTATTGCCGAGGGATTAGCTACCGCTATGACGTGCCATTTACTCAATCCTGAAGCCTATGCCGTGGCGGCAATTGATGCGGGTAATTTAATTCATGTGGCTAAGGCAATGTGGACGAAGTATCCCGAAAGCCAAATTATCATTGCAGGTGACAACGATATTAAACCCGACCAACCAAATACGGGAAAGCTGGCGGCTGAGAAAGCGGCTAAGGCAGTTAATGGTATTGCGGTTTTACCGCCTACTGATGATAAAGCCGATTGGGATGATTACCGCCTATCCCACGGTATTGAGGCAGCAAAACAGGTGTTTAGTGCTGAGTTGGCTCAACAGGAAGGTAACGTAGTGAAAAAGGACAACGTGATCCGCATCGATGCGAAAAAGAAAATCAAAACTCACGATGATTTAGGCCCCTTTTTTGATAAACGACACGGTGGTTTGTATTACATCGAACGTAAGCAAAACAATACGACAGGTGACATTGACGAAAAAGAAACATGGTTTTCGGATGAAATGGAGACGGTAGGCATTGGCTCTGATGGGAAAGACAGTTATTTAGTTATTCAGATGAGGCAAGAAGGTAGCAATCGTATTATCTATGAAGCTATTCCACGGCGTGAGCTAGGCTCACCTCAAGGATGGGGGCGACTGCGCTCACGGGGTGTCAATATCACCACGAAGCGTGGTCAGTTGGATTTGTTGGCGAACTATCTTCAACGAAAAGGAAAGCGCGACGAATGGACAATCACACATACCGCGGGTTGGCATGATGGGGCATACGTGATGCCCGATGGTCACATTATTGGTACGTCTAGCCGTCCTGTTGCCTTTTGTGGTGGAACGTCTGCTGTTGCGGGCTATATTGTCAGGGGAACGACTGAAAGCTGGCGGAAGAATGTCGGTAACTTAATGAAAGGCAACCAATCGATGATTTTAGGTGGATTAGTCGCCTTAGCTGCGCCACTAAACTCTCTATCAGGGGGTAGCTCGTTTGGTATTCATTTATTTGCTCAATCCTCCGCAGGGAAAACCACTACGGTAGAAGCCGCCTCAAGTATTTACGGTGTACCCGATGAACTGAAATTAACATGGGATGCGACAAAGTACGGGCTAACGATTGAAGCCGCTTCACGAAATGATGGATTCATGCCGATTGACGAAATTGGACAGGGTAACGATGTGCGGCATGTAGCAGGAAGTGCCTATAGCTTATTCAATGGTACGGGGCGCATCCAAGGTAATAAAGATGGCGGAAACAAAGCTATTTTACGTTGGGCTATTGTGGCGTTATCAACGGGTGAGGAAGATTTTGAAACATACCTCATTCGTAATGGTGTCACCCCAAAAGCGGGGCAGTTAGTGCGGCTTGTCAGCGTGCCATTTACTGATACTGTCGAGTTTCACAGTCTTGATGATGGTGATTTGCATTCACGAGCTATCAAACGCGCATCAACGCGGCATTGTGGGGCAGTTGGTCGAGCATGGATTGAGTATCTCGCCAATAATCAGGACGCAGCCAACCAGAAAGTGACCTTCAAAGAACATGAATGGTTATCAAGTTTACCTGAAGATTCGTCGTCACAGGTTAAGCGAGTCGCCACACGTTTTGCCATGCTGGACGCCACTGCTGAATTATCAACGTCAATCACTGGCTGGGATGTAGCGGAGTGTAGTCGTTTTATCCGTAATAGTTTCAATGAGTGGTTGGAGAACTACGGAACGGGTAACCGCGAAAAATACCAAGTCGTCAAACGGGCAAGGGATTTTATTCAACGCTATGGATTAACCCGTTTTCAACCCTACACCTACGGCAAACGTAACGGAGATTTAGACCGAACTTACGCTGGGAGGATGACAAATCTTGCTGGCTATTTAGTTTCGGGGCGCAGAGAGGATGGCAAGAACGAATATCACATAATCCCGTCCGTGTTCGAAGATGAAATACTCTCAGGCATTCAAAAGAAACTGGGGGCGGAGGCACTCGACGAGGTAGGTATTTTAGTCAGACCAGAATCAGGGCGTGTAGACGGTAAAACTATCAGTATCAATGGCAGCCAACAGCGATTTGTTGTCTTAATTGATAGCGAGGAGGAATAGCCTACCAGAACAAAGTTTCCGTGATGAATCAAAAACGTTGGGATAAGTGGGATAACGGGATAAGAAATAAAAAGAATAATAAAATTAATTGGTTATATTACTTCTACTTATCCCATATTATCCCAAGTTATCCCAAATGAAATAATGATAAATTGTTATAAATGTTAATAAAAAAGCAAAGTTATCCCAAAAATAAAAAGTTTGGGATAAGAAAATAGAGTGTTTGGGATAAGTTAACCTTATGAAATTAAATGGAAATAAGTAACTTATCCCGTTATCCCAAAGAAAAATCGTTTTTTGTATATAACTTGTTTTTTGATGGTATCAATATAAAAAACGAGAAATAAAGAAAGCAAAATTAATCAAGATCTCAACATTAAGAGTAGTAATAAAAGTCTCTAAGATAGGTAAATCAGTCACAGGTAAAGCTACAATGACTATTAAGGATGAAAGCGACAAACGTAGCCTGTACTCATTAAGGAAAATTAGAGGCATATGATATTAATATCAGCGTTCAAAGATGGATTTAGCAGAGAAAGTGAATCATAATTCATTCGTTATGTTTCAAATAATGAATTTTTTGGCGGTCTAACTTTTGTTTTCGTGATGAAATGTAAAAAATAAAATCATTTTTTAGTATTTTAAAAGAGATACTTTATATATGTATAACTTCAAAAAGATAATAAAATTATTAATTGTCATTATATTATTAACAACACTTTATCAAAATTTTATATTTAAAAACACGCATTGTATAGAGAAATATATCATAAATAACTTTTTGTTTTGATGCTTACTTTAGGTTGTTAACTTCATAAATCGAGACTATTAATGTTATTAATTTTCAATCTCATTATACTATTATAATAGTCTTATTATGATGTGGTGGTCGTGTATCATATTAAATGATTCATCAACAGGTTTGTATTTCTTCTTTCAATCGATAGATAAATTTGTATTATTAAATCAAATGTTTTTTGATGGTTTAATCTTAATTTTTTATTGATCTGCAATTTAAAATTAGATTTTTGAATGCATTAGTAAATAAATTTTAAATTTATTGAGTTAGTCATGTCTATTTAAATATTTCTTTTTATATGTGAGATTTAAAGTGAAATATGGAGGGGGGTGATGATATCATCCAATCAGAATGTTCAATGTTTCTTTAAAAAAAGAAATGTTTTGGTTATTGATATAGGTGGAACTTTCATTAAGATTTATTCTTCTGATTTAAATAATGCGATAAAAATAAAATCAGGTCTATCAATGACACCACAAAAGTTTATCCATGAATTAAATGAAAATCTTTCTCTTTCTCATTACTCGGCTATCAGCATTGGTTTTCCATCACCAATTATTGAAAATCGCATAATGAAAGAGCCTGCTAATTTAGGTTATGGATGGGTGAATTTTAATTTAGAGTCTGCGTTTAACTGTCCTGTTAAGATAATAAATGATGCCGCAATGCAAGCGATAGGAAGCTACGATGGAGGGAAAATGCTTTTTCTAGGACTGGGGACAGGATTAGGTAGTAGCTTGGTCGTGAATAATGAAGTTATCTCTCTAGAATTAGGACACCTTAATTATTTAGATCATGATTATGAATATTTTACTTGTGATGCTTACCGAAAAAAAAATGGGAATAAAGTTTGGGAAAACAAAGTGTTAAATATTACCGATGATTTCTATCAGGTATTCATGCCAGATTATATTGTTCTTGGTGGCGGAAACGTAGTGAGAATTAATAATCTCCCTGAATATGTTAGAAGAGGTGGTAATGATAAAGCATTTATTGGTGGAATGAAAATGTGGAGTGAATAAGATGAATATGAAAAAACAAATAGGTTTTATCGGTGTGGGAAGAATGGGCGCCGCGATGGTTAGACGTATTTCTTGTTCTGGTATTTCATGTGTAGTTTATGACAAAAATATTGAAGCTAAAGCTAACGTACCCAAAGAAATAAAGTTTACAACAAATTTAAATGATTTTATTGAAAGTTTATCTGAACCTAAACAAATATGGTTAATGCTTCCTGCAGGCATCGTTGATGCTGTTATTACTGAACTTAAACCATACTTAAAAAATGGTGACACTATTATCGATGGTGGGAACTCTCATTTTACTGACGATATCCGTAGAGCAAATGAATTAAAAAATGACGGTATAAATTATTTAGATGTGGGTGTTAGTGGTGGTGTTTGGGGGGAAAAACGAGGATATTGTCTTATGATTGGTGGATCCCAAAGCGAGTATGAATTCCTTGAACCTGTATTCAAAGCTTTAGCACCTGGAGTTTCAGGTGCTAAAAGGACTCAGGGACGTGAAAATGAGCCATCACCCGCAGAGAATGGTTATTTATATTGTGGAGAGAGCGGCGCAGGGCATTTTGTGAAAATGGTCCATAATGGTATTGAATATGGATTAATGGCAGCATATGCAGAGGGGTTCAGTATTTTAAAACATGCCAACCAGGGTTTAGATAAAACAGATGTGGATGCGGAAACTGCCCCCCTTGAATCGCCGATGAATTATAAATATGAATTACCGCTAAAAGATATTAGTGAGCTTTGGCGAAGAGGAAGTGTGATTAGTTCTTGGTTGTTAGATTTGATTGCACAAGAAATGTTTTTCTCAGAAGATTTAGATAACTATACCGGAAAAGTTTCTGACTCAGGAGAAGGGCGCTGGACATCTATTGCTGCGATTGACTTGGGCGTACCAACACCAGTATTAACGACCGCGTTATATTCTCGTTTCTTTTCACAGCAAAGCGATTCATTTTCAAACAGAGTACAGTCTGCAATGCGCCATGCTTTTGGTGGTCACCAAGAAAAAAACACACTAAATGGTGGTGAAAAATGAAACCATTATCTTTAGTTATTCTAGGTGCTAGCGGTGACTTGACCAAAAGACTTTTAATGCCTTCGTTATTTAGATTACATCAGTTAGGTTTGATTTCTAAATTAAATATAATTGGATACTCATACGATCAATGGAATGATGACGATTTTATTGAGCATGTTCATGATTCGCTTAGTGAGTTTGTTCTTGATTTTGATGATGAAAAATGGATTAGTTTTAGCAAGTGTTTGAGCTTTATTAGTGGTTCACTTGATGTAAAAGATCTCGCTGTATTAAGTAAAAAAATTGATGGCTCTGCTCTTTTTTATTTAGCACTACCACCTACGTTATTTGCTAAAGCCGCAGTTAAAATTGGTGAAGCTGGCCTATCAAAAGAATCCTCAAGTTATTGGAGGCGTATTTTAATTGAAAAGCCATTTGGTACCGATTTAGATTCGGCGCAGTTTTTACATAGTCAAATTCATTCTTATTGGAATGAATCTCAAGTTTATAGGATTGACCACTTTTTAGGTAAAGAAGCTACTCTCAACCTGATGATTTTTCGTTTCGCTAATCGTGTATTAGCGCCTATATGGTGTTCTGAACATATTGAACAAGTACAAATTACCTATGCCGAAACTCTGGGGGTTGAAAATAGATCCGTTTACTATGACCATGCAGGCGCCATGAGAGATATGCTGCAAAATCATTTAATGCAGTTATTAACATTGACCGCAATTGAACCATTAGGGCATTGGGATAGTGAAATACTTAGAGATCATAAAGTTGAAATATTAAAATCAATTCGATTGGTGAACGATACGGATGTAGACACTTCGGCTGCCAGAGGACAATATACAGCCGGAAGTATAAATGATAAAGATACCATTTCTTACCGCGATGAAATAGGAATTCCCCCCAATAGCAATACAGAAACTTTCGCTGCATTACGGATAGATATTGATAATTGGCGCTGGAGAGGTGTTCCTTTTTATTTACGTAGTGGAAAGAGATTAGCTCGCAATTATGCAGAAATAGCAATTCAATTCAAAGGCCCATCAGAAGCACTACCTGATGATATCAGTGTTGACAATAATTGGCTGGTTTTTAGATTACTCCCTAATCTACAAATAGATATGCAGGTGACAGCTAAGTTACCTGGGATGAAGTTAAATACACATAATATAGAACTCACTGCACCTTATACTCATGCGGGAGAATACGAAGTATCTGCATATGAGCAATTAATTTTAGATGCTTTAAAAGGAGAGAAAAGTAACTTTTTACGATTCGATGAGGTTGAGTGGGCATGGCGAGTCATTGAGCCAATTATAAAATCGTGGAGTCATGGGTAACCTGACCTTTATCAGGCAGGAACAGAAGGACCTATCTCTCAGAATAAAATAATGCAAAAAAATCATTCTTGGCGTTCAATTAATTATGATAATCAATGAAATATATTTTTTGTGCGTTTTTAATTTCACATGTACATAACAGGAAAATATTTTTACTGTATTTTATACAATTAAGGTTTATTCGAATTGTAAGTAATTGTTGATTTAATTATTAAAATCAACAATGAAATATATTAATAACAGGATGGTTTTATAATGAAAACAAAACATTCGATAAATGTCATGGTGTTTTTTGTTGGATTATTAGCTGCGCTTGCTGGACTATTCTTTGGGCTAGATACCGGAGTGATTTCAGGAGCACTTCCATTTATTAGTCGAGATTTTGAAATATCGTCGACATTACAAGAATTTATTGTTAGCTCTATGATGTTAGGTGCTGCATTAGGTGCATTGATGAGTGGATGGCTTTCATCTCGTAATGGAAGAAGGAAAAGCCTAATTATTAGCTCTTTATTATTTATAATTGGTGCTTTAGGTTCTTCACTATCACCAAATGCTTATTTTCTTATATTTTCTAGAGTTATATTAGGTCTCGCTATTGGTATATCTTCATTTACAACTCCTGCATATTTATCTGAGATTGCCCCTAAAAAAATCAGGGGTGGCATGATTTCTATGTATCAACTAATGATTACTATCGGTATATTATTAGCTTTTATATCGGATACTGGTTTTAGTTATGATCATGCTTGGCGTTGGATGCTAGGGATTACAGCTATTCCTGCCGTGTTATTATTTTTTGGTGTTACATTTTTACCTGAAAGCCCACGCTGGTTAGCAAGTAAAAATAGAGTTGAAGAAGCTAAAAAAATATTATTCAAGTTGCGCGAGTCTAAAGAAGAAGTAGAACAAGAACTTAGTGATATTCTCAATAGTTTAAAAGTGAAACAATCGGGATTTAATTTATTTAGAGATAATAGAAATTTTCGAAGAAGTGTATTTTTAGGTATCTCATTGCAATTTATGCAACAACTTACCGGCATAAATGTGATTATGTATTATGCTCCTAAAATATTTTCTTTAGCTGGATTTGCTTCTACTTCTCAGCAAATGTATGGGACCGTTTTAGTCGGTATTGTTAATGTAATTGCGACATTATTTGCTATAGCAATAGTTGATCGTTTTGGTAGGAAAAAACTATTACTGGCTGGATTTTCTGTTATGGCTATCAGTATAGCATTACTTGCGCATGTACTGTCTTATCAAACACATACTCTATTATTACAATATATTAGTGTATCTTTATTATTGTTATTTATCATTGGTTTTGCGGTTAGCGCGGGTCCTATCATATGGGTTCTTTGCTCTGAAATTCAGCCATTAAAAGGCAGGGATTTTGGAATTACATGTTCAACGACTGCGAACTGGCTGGCTAATATGTTAGTGAGTGCGACATTCTTAACATTGTTATCATGGTTAGGCGATACAAATACATTTTGGATTTATTCAATACTTAATGTTATATTTATTGTTATTACATTATATTATGTGCCTGAGACTAAAAATGTGGCGCTTGAACAAATAGAAAGAAAGCTAATGGAAGGAAATCGTTTAAAAGATATAGGCAGAGCATAGTATCTTATTTTCCATTTTCTTAAAATGAGTTGGATATTGATGTGTAAAATATCCAACTTTTTATTACTAGCGCCTATTATTGTTTAATTACTATAAGTAAGTACATTACACCTACACCTACACCTACACCTACACCTACACCTACACCTACACCTACACCTACACCTACAACTCTAATCAGTTGCTTGTGCTATATGAATCACTCTGATATTACATTGTTCAAAAAATAAAACTTCGCAATCACAAGGGTTTTTATCTTTATAGCTTTTGTTTTTTTATATGATTTCTGTTGATTACAAAAAGGAAATTATTATGAACAAAATATTACGGTGTCTTTTTTTGATTCACACGAATACGGCATATTCAGCAAATTGTGAGCATGATACTCAGGACTTGGCATTATGCGAGTCGACAAGTAGTAGTGACACGGGGGTTTAAGTTATACTCGGGTCTTATTATTACTTTGGTAATGCTGCTCCCAAAGATTTTAAAACAGCGGCTGAGTGGTATACAAAAGCTGAAGTACAAGATCATGAGCACGCACAATACTCACTCGGAGAGATGTATTTTCATGCAGGATTACCAGTAAGCCATCGAGTGGTTTCATAAATCAGGTAAGCAGGGGAATGTAGGCACTCAATTCCGCCTTGGCTCTATCTATGAAGATGGTGATGGTGTCCGAACTTTTTAAAAGCTGTAGAGTGGTATAAGAAAGCAGCTAAACAGGAAAATATATATTCTCAGTACCAGCTTGCGGAAATATATTATAATGGAAAAGGAATAGAGAAAAATTACCATATCACTGCAGAATGGCATGAGAAAGCAGCAAATCAAAAATATGCGTATGCATTAATAAAGCTGGCAGAAATGTATCTTTTTAGACAAGGAATCGAACAACATCAATCAAAAACAAGGGCACTGTATGGAGAAGCATTTTCTGATGGATTTCAACCTGCACATGAATATTTTACAAAGCTGAATAAAAAAACTAGGACTGATTATAACTGCTCAATTATTTGTGGGAATTTTATTTAACTCAGGCTGATCTTGAAAAAGTTTATAATTCTTAAATACAGTATAATAAGTATTTATGCAGTCTACAGAGTTATTACATGAAAGAATAATTGAGTGCTTGCATTTTCTGGTAGTGCTAAGCATTCTGGTTCAACTAAATCAGTTACTCTAACAACCATGTCTTAATAGACACTTACGTATTTATCTTTTTAGTTGGCAAAAAGACTAATATCTATTTCTTGGATTGAGCACATATTAGGTTTTACAGAAGTGTCAATTTAAATTCGAGAAAACATATACCAATTAATAAGATTGCGGGTAGCTACTATTTTGCATCAATAAACTGTATGGAATTGGGAGAGATATATAATTCATTTCATCTATTTAATTATCTACACTTCAATTCATTCCGCGATAATTATCGCTTGTAAACATAATTCCTCATAATTTATCTGCATATAGCTTATTAGTTAACTAGTGATATTTTTATTCCAGCCACAGAGCGTGGAGGATAAGTATTTGTATCTTTATGTGGATATGCTGTCGTTGTATCGAGTACTACAACGACGAAGTGAGCTGAAATATTTAAAGAAGAGGGGATACTCATCAAAGTAATAAATAGAACAGTCTCAAATAATATTGAGTGATTCTATGTAACTCATTGAAGCTATAGGTTAATAAAAAATATCACTGTATCGGTATCAAGAATCAGGGTACAGAAAATAGAATTGCTGTAAGTCATCTAATTAGCCGCAGAATGTAAACCGCGGCTATTACCAGTTAAAAAGCTTTATTTTTTGCTAGCAAGGTAATCTTTTAAAGTTCCTTCAGGTTTTTTCTTGCAAAACTCAAGGATTAAAGGAGCTTCCGCAACGCTCTGTTCAGATAATGCCACCCAGTCTCCACTTTTAAACTGAGTATCTTGCGATGTTACCCATAAGGCAACTGGAACCCTGCTTTAGGGGTTAAGTCCACATACTCTTTACATGTCATATTTTCGGGAGTTGAGGTCATTATTTCTGCGGCTAATGCATTAAAGGGCAGGGCACTTGATGCAATCATACAAGCAGAAATTAGAAACTTATTCATAAATATTCCTCTTCATTTTCTAATGGTAATGCCTATAACTAATAAGATACATTGGGAAAGTCAATAAAGTTATTGGAGAATTTTAAATTTTTCAAATTATAAAAATAGAGTATCGAAGCATGAACTCTGGTTGCATAGTATCAATATTGATTGGATTTAAGACTAAAGGTCTGAGACGTGATGCTGGATAAATATTAACGCTGGTGGTTCTTCGTGAAATGGTTGAGGAAGAGGATGGTTTTGGATTTAAATATATCATTCAATACCAAGTACTAGCGATAGAAAATGGCAAGTTTATTTTTTGATTTTATCGCAAATTAAGTGATTGCAGTGTGTTTTGAATCGATTCTTTACCAAATAATTACGCAAAATCACTACTTTTTGACAGTTTAATGAGTTAAAACTAAGTTCAAACCTAAGGAGAATACGATGAAAAAACAGTTACTTTCAAAATTACTTATTGTGATCGCATTATTTACAAGTGCCTCTGTATTAGCTCAAACACTAGATATTAGTAGGGAATACCAGAGTGCTAAAATCGAATATTTAATGAAAAAAAACAAAATAAAAGATAATGGCGATATTGAATCAATGAGAGAGGATATAGAGGAAACTAGTATTTCGTTAATTAAAAATAACTTAGATCGTCGATTTAATGGTCGTCAATTTAGAATTAGTCATAAATAGTTAAACAATAATAATCTCATATTACTATTATCATAAAATAGCATGTTTAATTGTGAATGTTATAGTATTGATTTTTATAATGTAGCTCTATGGCTCATACTAAAAGATGGGTTTTTGTGTGTTTTTTACACTGATGAGTTTTAAAGATTGGAGGTTGTTTTTTGATTTTTATTCCATTTTATTTTTGGGGTGAAAATGGGGATTATAAAATTAAGTTTATAAGCCCCATCCAAAACTAAACAGATACGCAGTAGATTCATTGTTAATTCTAACAATTTATCATAATCAAATGAAATCATAATGTTGTGAAAAATACGCAGAATGGTACGTAGTGAAATAGCATATTTTCATCTGTAAACTTGATTGCCAGTAAAACAGTATATTTTGTGTTTGTAGATTGATAGGTTTTTATTACTCCGATTCAGTACAATCAATGCATGACAATAATTAAAGCTTCTCTAGAGTTATCCTTCGATACAGGCATACGAGATAATGAAGCTATTAGAAATAAAAGCACCCCAGATATCGGGGCAAAGTAGAGAATAATAGTTCATGAATGTAACATCACTATACGTTAATCGTGAATGACCACAACATTAAAAAAGTAGTAATCTCAAGAAGATATTACAATTATGAGCCTCGGAAAATACCATGGAATACAAGGCTTCTATAAATCGGTTCAATTCTGAGAAGAGTTAGATAAAAGCATTCCTAAAAAATAAAAAAGGGACTAGAAGTAGGTGCAAAAGTAGAGCTGATGATCAATATTACATCTGTGTTAATGATAGCAAGTAATTTTTTCTAACTTCTTAAGAATGTAGACCTCATTCTGCCATGCTTGACTTTCCGGTTATTAAATCTGGTCAAAACTACTTAGAGAAAAAATTATCTATCTTGTTTGTCAAAAATATAATGAAAAATCAAATATACGCTTGATTATTAAATGATAATTTATTGTTACTGTTATTTTTAGATGTACATGCCTTGTTACTCATATTAAGAGTTATAATTACCTTGTTTTTAATAATCAACATTTTGATTTTATTAGCGAATATTTTATTATGGTAATTATAATAGGCTGGCTTATTATTGTTTTAAACTAATTGATACATTTTTTTACACTTTTTGAGTGTAAGTGTGATTTATGTTTTTTTAGAATAACGCAAATTTTTTGGGTTGAGCTTTTTATTTTTTAAGGCTCAGTAATGTATCATTAGATTAATTATAGATTTTATTTAAATGAGTAAGAATATATTGTGTGATTCTAACATTGGAAATAATCACTCTATAAATCAAATTAGAACGGTTTTTAAGTACGCAATCGGAGAGCAAATAAAACACCTTAGAATAGAAAGAGGTATTAGTGGGAATGAATTAGCTGATTTATTGAATAAGTCGCAACAACAAATATCTAGATATGAACGTGGGGTAAGTAATATAACAATAGATGTACTGATGTTGATATTGTATACCTTCAACACTCCTGTTGATGATTTTTTTAAAGATGTATATTTGAAAGTTTTTTTTATTAATCGTGATGTTGCTGAGATGTTTCTGGACTCAACTGTTATATTTAATAAAAAATAATTTTTTAATAAAGGTTTAATTTTTCAATAAAAATTTCATGTCAATTAATTAAGTGATCTGTTTTATATTTTAGGCTTTAACTTTGGGTTATACATATCCTTTCTTATTTATAAAGTAAGAAAGGCTATGTGTTTGTTTTATATTAAGCTTCTTGGGTTTAAATAAAGTAAGGAGATTTTTTTATGATGAAAAAATTAATGATTATTCCGGCTATTGTAACATCTATGATGTCTGCGGCTACTATGGCTTCAGTTGGTGACATTAAATTTACAGGGTTAGTCGCTCAAAATACTTGTAATTTAACTCCAAACGTTGATGGGAATATGACAGACGTAATCGCGCTTGGCACTGTTGCGCCACAAAAAGAAGGTCAAGTTGTCTCATTTGTGCTAAAACCAAGCCTTGCAAATGATACAACTAATTGCGAGTCAGTATTTAAGGATAAAGCAGCTACTGTTACATGGAGTGCCTCATTTAATCAGACGGGTATTAAAAATGTAGGTGGGGTAGCTAAAGATGCGTTGGTTATTCTTGCTCCAATAAACGCAAGCGAAAACAAAAATATTACAAGTACTAATAGCACGGTTTCTTTTGCAAAGAACAAACTCATCACTGAAGGGCTTAAGTTTGAAGCTAAGCTGAAAGGCGGTAATACTGTTGGTGATTTCAGAACTACCGCATCTTATATTGTAACTTATAGTTAATTTTTTATATTTATAATAGATAATCAAGGTGATGTTTTCTCCTTGATTATCATTTCTTTCTTATTAATTTCAGAGTATATGCTCCTTATTAATTACGGAATGTATTCAGAAATGATACGACATTATTTTTTTAATTTATCTGTGTTAGCTGCGAGTATATATTCCTCTTTTTGTACCGCTACGCTTACAGAATTAAATCTTGATTTTATTAAGGGGACCGGTATCACTCCCTCTATTTTTAAATCTAATTCAATTTATCCAAGCGGTAAGTATGTTGTTGATATTTTTGTCAATGGAGAGCGCTCTGGGCGCACTGATTTTAATATTACTGAAGATGATGAAAAAAATAACGGGCTCTGTTTATCAGGCAGGTGGTTGGATAACGCCGGAGTAATGATTAAGAAAGATGCCTACGATGATATCTTTGACAAAGAAAAAGAATGTTATGTATTGACTCGGGATCCTCATACACAAGTGGATTTTGATTACAGCTCCCAGACACTGAATTTTAATATTCCTCAAGCCTATTTATTGAGTAAAACGGATCCAGCCCGCTGGGAATATGGCGTAAGTGGTGTACGTCTGAAGTATTATGGCAATTTTAATAAAACAATACATGATGATATAAGTGCCTTTGGTAACCTCAATGCTGCCATAAACAAGGGGCGCTGGATATTAGCAAGTAACATGAACATATCTCATGACCGTGAAAAAACCAAAGTAACCTCCAGTGACCTGACCTTATCTACTGCCATTAGCCAAGTACAGGGAGATCTGTTGCTGGGTAAATCACAGACTCGTACCGAACTGTTTTCAGACTTTAATTTATATGGGATTGCTCTTCGCTCCAATAGTAATATGCGTCCGTGGGATTATCGTGGGTATGCACCGGATATATCCGGTGTTGCTTCCACTCTTTCTCGCGTCACTGTGAAACAGAACGGATATACGGTGTATTCGAAAATGGTACCAGCAGGTCCTTATCATTTGGATGACCTGCGTCCGATGGGAAACGGTGATTTAGTTGTAACGGTTGAAGATGAAAGCGGCAACATAACTGAGCGAATCTATCCAGTAACGACGTTGCCAACGCTGTTGCGTCCTGGAGAATATCAATACAACTTAGCTGTCGGTAAGAAAAGTAGCAGCAATGAGTTGGATAAGGTATTCCATTCTGACTCCGGACTATTCTGGCTGGGAAGTTTGGACTACGGTTTTGCCAGAACTACACTGAACTCTGCGTTTATTCTGAATAATAACTATCAGTCCGGTGGTTTAGGTGTTACTCAGATGCTGAACGGATTTGGGGCATTATCATTCGGAACGAACTTTTCAAAGGCTCGTTATGATAATGGTGAAGAGAAACGCGGGGAAAGCTTCAGCGCCAAATATACCAAAAATTTTACAGATAAAACGGATTTGCAATTGCTTACTTACCGTTACCAAAGTAAAGGGTATGTGGAGTTTGTTAATTTTAATTCCAAAGATTTATGGCGCTATAGTAATCAGAAGTCTCGTTATGAAGCTCGTTTGTCACACCGTTTTGACAGTACTTATCTTAGCGGTTCTTACTGGCATCAGGATTACTGGATGCGTGATGGTCATGATATTGGTAGTTCGCTCTCTCTGAGTACTTCTTTGTTTGATTCAGTCTCAGTTTTTCTGAACGGTTCGTACTCAAGGTATGCTGGTGTAGATAAGTCTGACTACTCTGTTTCGATGAATATGAGCGTTCCATTTGACTTTAAAGGGATACGCCATTACAGCGGTAACAGCATGGGATATACACGTAATGGGGGGGCATCGTTCAGTACTAGTGTGTCCGCTAATCCGACAGAGCGTTTCAATTACAGCTTAAGTGCGAATGCGGGTTCTAAAGGGGAACGTGGAGCTTCAGTATCGACCAGCTACGCATTTGATGCGGTTCAAACAAATATAGGTGTATCACACTCGTATAGCAAACCAGGTAACAGCAGAACTAGTTTTTCTGGAGGGGCTTCCGGATCTGTGCTGGGGACTGCAGAAACAGGGGCTCTCTTCACTAAAGAATCATCGGATACGGTGGGGATTATCAGTATTCCGGGGGTTAAAGGAATTCAGTTTAATGGTTCAATGCCCACGGATAGTAACGGTAACACAGTAGTGTGGTTGTCTGAATATTCAGAAAATAATATCAACATTGATATGAGCAATGTACCCGAAAACATGGAGTTTGAAACAACTTCCTACAAAGTTGTTCCGACTGCTGGGGCAATGGTTTTTCAGAAATTCGGTTTCGAAAATGTGCTGCGTTATATCCTGCGTGTGAAAAATACACATGGTGAATTCTTGACTGGTGGTGAGGCCATAACAGAACAGGGATTGAATGCCGGATTTATTTCAAACAATGGTGTTTTATTGATGAACATGCTTGCTGAGCCGAAGATGGTCAGCATAGATATGGGAGACGATAAGCAGTGTCGTTTCTCCATGGAGGGGCTGAAAGCCAATACCAATAACGTTCAGGAGGTTTATTGTGAATAAAATAAGCAAAGCAGTGTTGGCTGTTTTTTTTCTCTCTTTCTGCAGTCAGTCTATGGCAGCATTTGTGCTTAATGGTACCCGTTTTATTTATGATGAAGGGAAGAAAAACATTTCCTTTGAAGTTACGAATAATGCGGAAAAAAAATATGGGGGGCAGATTTGGATTGACAATACTAATCAGGGAGATGGTGTTTATATGGTACCACAACCCCCGTTCTTTAAAGTATTGCCAAAACGAAAACAAGTTATTCGTATCATAAACACGAACTCAAATTTGCCCCATGACCGTGAATCGTTGTTTTGGTTGAACGTTCAAGAAGTACCACCGAAGCCAGAAATTAAGGAGGACGAAAGTAGTGTGTTAGCCATTGCCATGAACACTCGAGTGAAGTTGATTTACCGTCCGCTTTCAATTAGGGATGGTCGCAAGGATGCAGAAAAACAACTCAAGTTGGAACAGCAAGGTAATGATACTTGGTTAAAAAACCCCACTCCGTACTACATGGCTGTTGTGGGAATGAAATACAATGGCAAAGATATAATACTTAATGACGCCGTAATGAATCAAATATCACAACTAAAACCGTTCAGTGAGGTTAATCTGAACAAAAAAATAATAGGAAAGGTGAGTGTGGATACTGTTAACGACTGGGGGGGCGTTCAGAGCTATGAGATTCGGTAAAGCTGTTATGCTAGCACTGATATTAGAGACTATGACAGGAGGCGTTCAAGCTCAAAAAGCTACAGCTACCGTGACCCTTAATGTCACTTTTGTCAACCCAAGCTGCGATATTACTGTCCCGGATTCATATAACTTAGGCACTCTGACCCTTGGCTCAAAGGAGCATGAGGATTTAAAAATCACTTGGCATTGTGCTTCTGAAATACCGCTTAAAACAGCACTCATGGCAAGTATTGTAACAGGGGTTCCGCAAGGTGATGATAAAATTCGTTTGATAGTGGGGAATAAGTCCAGTGGAACGACTCTTTCTTTGAAAGAAAAAGGTAGCTCATCCCCAATAAAGCTGATGGGAATAAATGCTCAGAAATATTTTTGTCGCGATGCAAAAGAATCAAATAAAAAGCGTACTTGTACGTTGACACCTGTCACAAATGTTTCTCCAGAAGGTCCCTTTGGGCGGGCATCAGCGACTCTTCGTTTTGAAGTGGGCTATCTGTAACCATCTCAGAGAAAAATGTATTGAATAGATATTATTCATTCAGGTTAAGCTAATAAATGAAGCAGTAATACTCTTCTGGTTTACATCTAGTTTTGAGTCGGAAGTTGCATTGTGTGATGGCTGGAGTCTCAGTTAATAATTACTACTCTTCTACTCTAAAATGGTTGCCTCATTAGTGGTCTATGACATCGCATAATCAGACGGCTGTTCAACTATGTTGATAATGCAGAGTTTGAATACATCCTAGAAAAATTCAGGGTGTTCCAACAAAACACCAATTTGTTTGGTTAGATTTGTAATTCGATGCAATAAGTTTCCCACTAATATAGACACCTAGTGCAAAGGGCACTATCAAGCGAATCGGTCGCTTATTGAAGATTAATATCTCATTGGGTAATGGCTTAAACGTTATCTTGCGACAATATAAAGCTCAATGAAATATGTAGATGGAACGCCAGATTAAAGATGCTTTGCTTAATTAAAATCATATCATTAAGGTAACATGATGATAAAAAATCAAATACTTTACGCAATATTATTCTCAAGTGTTGCTCTGACATCCATACAAGCATTCGCCCGAACCATAACTGTACCTGGTAAGTTACAGATAAAGATAGAGTCACTGGCAGGACCTAGAGAATACCGAGAATATAACTGGTCGGGAAAATTTATATATCAAGAGCGTGGTGACTATGACCAAGGCGAATATAGTGCTGACATAAACTTTATAATAAACGATTTCAAAATGCCAGTAAGTGATAGACACGAATGTTCAGAGGAGCTTTTTAATGTTCGTTCTGCCAATATAACATGGAATATACACCTCCGCGGAGATGCAGGAACTAACCAATGTGGAATGGAGTGGCATAGATATGGCTTTAGCTCATACCACAGTATTCCTTGGTACATACCAGAACGGAAAACGGAATCAGATGAAGTGAATCTACATCTGACAAAGGTATATCTATATGGGGCAAAAGATATATACCGTACAACTAGGGGAGTAGAATCGTTTACAATAGCCCCATATAGAGGTGTGCCTGCGTTCAAAATAACCTACATGTTTGAAATGGAGCCAATTCCAACTGAACTGTATATTGAAGTCCCGAGAGAGAAGAATATACAATGTGTGATAGGTGCAGTATGCGAAACAGCGATTGAGTACACTGTACGTAACAGTAGTGCATACTATAACCTAACAATACAGACTGACAAGCCAATACGCCTTAATGGACAGCCACTAATGGTAGGGGAACAGTTAAGCTTACCGAACGGGGGATCGACATTTACAGTTGGCATTGAACAAGATAAAAATGAACCCCAACAACAAGTGAATCTCACAATAATTGCGGAAGGATGGTAAACGGTACGTGCAAACGTCGGTTGGCAACAAACTGACTACCAGCATGATGCTGCCAATATGGGCTTTAGCTATTCATACCACTGGTAAGACATGACTAGTGAGTTCAAATTCAATACAGACCGACCTCTTGATGGGGTCGGTTTTTTTTATGTCTTTAATAAATTTAATTCGTTACAGCAATTTAAAGATAAAACTACGCATTGTACGTTACCTATGATTGCAAATAACAAAGCTCACGACGGTGAGTTTCTTAATTTGTTATGAGGATATGAATATGTCTAAAAAAACCAGACAGGGAGGCCATTGAGTCAGCTTATCGAGCTGGCGTGATGTCTATAAGAGAAATAGCCTCTCAATATGAGATAACCCATCAAGTGATAAGTAAACGCGCAAATAAAGAAGGATGGGAACGAGATTTAAAGACAAAGGCTAGGGCTGAAAACTTGGTTGCCAAAAGAGAGGTTGCCACTCTGGTTGCCAGCGAAATGATATTATTCGTATCGGCTATTTGATTTACCCGAGACCGTTACTTTGGGATGAGTAAAATTTAAACTACAAAACTTTCGTAGTTACCTACAATTATTTTGTAGATCGATTGATCCAATTCAGCATAATTAAGGTATGACGGAAAGGAGCGCCCCTTTGAGGTATAGTGGTATTACAACGTGAAGTAATAGAAGCCGTTATGATGGAGTTAGCCCACTAGCAAGGGTAATCACTCAACAGACGCGATAGGTTAGCGATTAGAACAGGTGTAGCCCAGACAATACAGGCTAAAGAGTGAGTGTCACAGGCGGAGAATGACAGTACCAACTTACCAATGGATGAAGCTTACACCGAAACGATAATAGGTTGCCTTGAAATCAAGGAAACATGAGGCACTGAAATTGGAGGTTCATCACTGGCTCGCAATGCCACAGTGCAAATAAGCATTGCGATACCCACAGGACAGTTTTGTCCATTGCGCATTAATTCCATACTGAAAACATACATATTCCATAACTATGAATGTAGTTATCTTAAAAGGATTATCGTAATTGAGTGGTAGATGTGAGCTATATTTCATATAAAATATTCTACGGCTAGGACTTAAAGCAATAAAATAAGCGTATTATAAGCTATTAAATTATGTCCGTGCGAAAGATTATAAAAAAGGTGAAATATTGTGAGCATATTTAAATCGATTTGGGATTTTTTTAGTCTATATCAGACTAAAAGAATCAGAGTTTTACACGTGTTAATTTTACTCTTAGTGATATTGCAAATCATTGTTAGTAATTGGATGACGGGAACAAAGTCAGTTGTTCCTCCTTTTTTTGATATAACTTATTTATTCACCTGGGTTCATATTATTTCAGGTTTGTTGCTTTTTTTCTTAACATTCTTTTTAGTCGTATCGTGCTTTAGTCAACGCGGTCTTAGATATTTTTACCCTTATCTTTGGGGGGACTTTAAGCAAATCAAAGAAGATATAAACTCTCTTTTAGCTAAAAAACTACCAGACAGCTCACCTAAAGGGCTTGCCGCAACAGTTCAAGGATTAGGGTTAGGCGCTTTATCAATTGTTATTTTGTCGGGTATTGCATGGTTTATTCTATGGTTACAGCAGTCTCCACTTGCATTAGAGGCTAGGAGTATTCATAAGTCACTCACGATTTTAATTGAGATTTATATTTATGGTCACGGTGGCTTAGGAATTATTCATTTTGTAATTTGGAAAAAAAGTAAATAGGTTTACTTGATACTACTTGAGAAACAATATGGGCGATTAGTCGCCCATATGTATTACATGATACCTATCAATATGAGTAAATTACTGTTGATTTAAATTTTATTTAAATAAAATCAATGATTTGAAATTAGCAAGCTACAAAATTACAGATAGGAACTATGTCAAGGTTACGGTAAGGTTTTAGTTTTAAGTGGTTATAGTGACCTATCGGAATGAATGCAACCAGTTGTATTTTGATCCCGTTGATTTACTGGAGTTAGGAATAATCAGTAGGTTATAGAAACTAAATTGTGGAAATCACAATATAGATTCCTACAGATGGGATTACCTCGTATCATTATAAATAAATTAACATCAAGAGTATAATGTTTGTTGATTTAAGTAATTTTGTTGCGTTAGAGCTTATCTAATCCCTAGTGTTAAGGCTATACCATGAGCATTATCGCTTGATAGATAGCCAACTCCAGCTCGTACTTTTACTTGACTATCATAAATATTAATAGGGGTTTCTAATGCTAACGAAGTGTTATTAATAAAGCCAAATGACAGCTCTCTATAGTCGTTTCCATAGAATCCACCAAGATCATTAGATAAGATTAGATTGAAATTTATGCTATTTAAGCTGATCAAGTCAGTCATAATGTATTCACCACCAATGGACCATGTCCCTGTATTACTATTAATGTTTAGTTTTTTTTCATTTCCGAAGCCATTAGCAAACATATACGATACATGCCCGTACATATTTATTTCATCATTATTGTCTAACTTATTTGTATTTTTTAGTCCGATTTTTGGCGTGATATGAAATGAATTCATATTCCAATCTAACAACCCCTCATCACGCAATGTATCTCTCATTAGCTGGCTACCATGGAATGAGGATTTATTACTCATATTTGCATAACCAAATTCAAGCTCGTTTTCTAGGCGAAGTCTTTCGTTTATTTGGTAGGTAACTTTTGGTGAAGCGGAGATACTCAAAATGTCCCAACGGGCGCGTAGATCACCAACAGAATCAATATTAATTAGTGAAGATTTTACTTTAAGATAATTACTTTTTAACTGTATAGAAAAGGAGTAATCATCTGTTACGTAAAGGTTTTTAAATTCATAGGGTAAAGAGTATTTCTCGTAGTTAAATCCATCAGAATTAAGTTTTGAGGCACTAATATCATCGGTTAATGAGAGAGCTAGTAGTTTTGCGTACCCAGCATTTAAGTTTTCATCACTGTAAGAACTGAATGTATAAATTGTATAAATCAAAAGTAATAGCTTTGAATATAGTGATTTCATTACATATTCCTATCGGTAAACAGTAAGTGATGATACTTTTATTAACCTTTTGTCGCGCTTTTTATGAAAATTTCAATACGTTATCTTGGTAAAATAATTGAAAGCAATAACAAGAAATACTAATGTTATATTATATTAACTTGCTACAAAACAAATAAAAGTCAATCCAAGTATTGTAATTATATCAAGATGAATAAACCAGAAATGAGAAAAGTAAAATCAATCAGGATTCTACATTAGGAGCGGTAATAAAAGCCCCTGGACAGATTCAAACAGCCAAAAGTAAAGCTATGGAGCTTATGACTATTCAGACCGAGAGAGGCTAATGTAGCCTGTACCCATTAAAGATTAGAGGCATTCGATATTAATGCGCTGGATCTTATGACCAACTAGAAAGGAGAAAAATCACGGCTACAGGTCGCTATAAATGGTTTAATGGTTATCAGCTAACAGGCACGCAGTTAGTCACTACTTAGTAAAACTTAGTATCTATAAGCTGATTTGAAATCGGGAAATCTAAAGAGGACATTTATCCCCTTTAAACTAACCCAATATTATTAGTCTAGCTCACAACTGGCTCCCTTTAAGATTACCAGCTCAAATAACTCGAAAATATTGTGATCACTAATTTTTAATCAATAATCGCTTTAGACATGATTGAATAGTGTTCTGCGTTTAATTATTGGACTTATTTAAAAGATAATAATTTGCATTCTCTTATGTCTGTAAAATAAAAATCATTATCATTATCAGTGTGTTGGATTAAAGTTTATGGTTGTTTTTCTTTTTATTTGTTGCTATCTTCCGTGCCGCAGAAATGGGGAGTAGCTTGCTCGGTAATTTATCTTTATTGCCGAGATTTCGTATCAACATACTTGAACGATATTTGTTCATGGTACGAATGCCTTAAGGGGTTAGCAAGACCATAAACATGTCATTCGTCTATATGTTGGGGGGCGGGTTATATGTCTATGGAATTCCCGACTGAGATTCATATTATGAGTTTTTATGCTCTATTTATCCTCGCATTTGCCTTATCAATGGATTCTTTTGCTGTAGCGGTATGCAAAGGATCTACACTTCACAGACCCTCTTATAAAGAAGCTTTAAGGACTGGTATTGTTTTTGGTGTAGTAGAGGCCTTAATGCCATTAACAGGTTGGATTATCGGTATTGGTGCAAGTCATTTTGTTATGCAATGGAATCATTGGATCGCCTTTGTATTGTTGTTTGTTTTAGGTGGTCATATGATTTATCAAAGCTTATTCGTGAAAGAAGATGGACCAAAAGAGAGAAAGAAACAGCATAGCTATTTGAATCTAATTATAACTTCAGTGGCAACCAGTATTGATGCTATGGCTGTTGGTTTAGGATTAGCTTTCCTTGACGTTGATATCATTCACGCAATTTTTATTATTGGTTTAACGACTATGATAATGGCCACAATAGGGGTAATGGCAGGGAGACATGTCAGCACTATATTAGGTAAAAAAACAGAACTAGTAGCTGGTGTGATACTAATCAGCATTGGGTTATTTATTTTACTAGAAAACATCTAATTGTAACTATCAAGCTACCTGCTACTCATGGGTAGCTTATATCATTTCGTTTTATATCTTCCTTATTAACGGAGTAAACTAAAATTCTTTAAGGGGTACTTTTTTCAGATGGATAGTATTTTTGTGTTGCTATAGTTCCGTTTGAAAAGGATGTAGTGAAAAAAATGGGTAGGATTATTTTCAGTTGGCATTTCATTATCTGCAATGGTTTTACTAATTGATGATATTTGTGCAATGATGATAATTTATTGAAACAAAATAAAACATGTATCAAAAGCAGTTTAGCAACAACCTTAGTTGTATAGAAATTTGTATAGAATTAAGATTGGATTTTAAATTATGATTTATAATCAATAAAATATCTTATTTGTATGGTTCTCTCCTCCTCCGCCATCTTCACTTCTAATCAAGTCTCTGAAATCTTTCAATTCCAAATAAATTCCAAAGTTTATCAAACACTCTAGCAAAATTTCATTCTACCGACGTTTACTGATACCGTTTTAAATCGCTACTATTTCGCTATGCAATACTGGCGGTTTATGGAACTAGCCAATAAAGCAATTAAGCGTGACAAGCCAAAAGATATTGTACATTCCCTATTAATTCAGCCCTCTACACTTAAATTAACACCAAATTATCTGGGAAATTCAAACCAATCCACTGAATTTTAGTTACAAGCAAATCTAATTAAGACATAGTTAAATCTAATTATATTCTGTGTAATGGTATCTCTAATTTGAGGCCTCAATATGATAATTAATTGCTATGATAAAAAACTAAGTGAAAATAGAATCGATGAGCTTGTTAACGTACTTTATAAGTGCGTCCTTGGCGGTGCAAGTGTTGGATATACTGATGCAGAAGCTCAAATTAATGAGATGAGAAACTATTGGATTGACGTCAATCATTCGTTATCAACGAATAGTTTTAAGCTGATCTCAGCAGAGCTAGACAATCAAATCGTTGGGGTTGTTGGTCTTGAATTATGCGCAAAACCAAATGGTAAACACCGAGGAGAAATTTGTAAGTTATTGGTGTTACCTGAATATAGGCGTAAAGGACTTGCAAGAAAATTGATGCAAGAGGCTGAGCAAGTTGCATGGAACTTAGGATTGAGGCTTTTAACATTGGATACCAATACTAAAGGGATAACGGTTAGCTTATATAATTCCCTTGGATGGCAGATAAGTGGTGAAATTCCTGATTTCGCTCAATCGGTTGGTGGTATTCTTGAATCCACGACGATTATGTTTAAGCGCAAGCCCGAAAATGGAATTAAAATACACCATCCCTAGTGGTGTAGGGTAATGTCTTGTTTTTAAAGGATATTGAAGGTGTGACTATCTGATTTATATGAAAATTCAAATAAAGCCTTATCAATCTCAGAATGCAGAAAAACTGCATGAAATATTTTATACCTCAGTTCATCGTATTGCAGCTGCATATTATACAGAAGAACAGCTTGAAGCTTGGGCGCCTGATTTATATGAGCGTGAGCATTGGCAAAGCAAAATGGACATATTAAAGCCGTTTATTGCATATATTGATGAAGAGATTGTTGGATATGCAGATCTTCAAGATGACGGGTATATTGACCATTTTTTTGTTATGAAGCCTCGCTGCGGAATTGGTGCCGCACTTATGAATAAACTTGTTGAAGTGGCTAATACGAAAAGCATCAACAAGCTATGGTCATATGTCAGCTTATCAGCTGAAGAATTTTTTAAAAATCATCAATTTGAAATAGTTGAACGTCGAGAAGTTATTGTGAAGGGAGTGCTACTTCATAACGCAATGATGGTTCGATTGGCATTAGAGTTAAATGATTTGAAGTATTGATAGATGTTTTGATGAGAAAAGTCGCTTTTAACGTTTTTGTATCGTAGTCATCATTTACGAAGTTCAACTTCTATTCTGCAATACCAATATATAGCGCCCATACGCCACTCATAAAATCTGTTTTTCTTACCAAAATAGTGAGTTATTTAGCTGTAATCAAATAATGTTAGCCTTTAAGTGAGATTATTTTATAACTATAAGCATTAGTTGCTAATGAATAATAATCTAAAAATGATGGATTATTATGTGTTTTCCTTTAAAATCAAAGGGCTATTATTTTCGCCGAAAAAACACCATTAAATCAATTATTTTCAATGGAATAATGAGGTTTTTGAAAATTAACAAATGAAGTTTTTATTTATTTTTAACTGAGTAATTAGACAAAAAAGTGGGATTACACATAAAATAAACATGATTTACTAATAGTTTACGAATGATTAACAAATAATATAAAATGGTGAAATTGTTAGGTAAGTAATATTGATCGTGTATAAGGAATTGTGTCGAAATGGCAATAACCAGAAGAAAATTTATTATTGGTGGTTCTGTAGTCGCTGTCGCAGCGGGAGCCGGTATTTTAACTCCGATGTTGACTCGTGAAGGGCGATTTGTTCCGGGTAAACCACGTGTTGGTTTTGTTGAAGGAACGCCTGGCGCATTGCCACAGCAATCTGATGTTGTTGTTATTGGGGCTGGTATCTTAGGTGTTATGACGGCGATTAACCTTGCTGAGCGTGGGTTATCAGTCGTGATTGTAGAAAAAGGGAACATTGCGGGAGAGCAATCATCTCGATTCTATGGTCAGGCAATTACATACAAAATGACCGATGAAACCTTCTTATTACACCATTTAGGCAAACATCGCTGGCGTGATATGAATGCGAAGGTGGGTGTTGATACCACTTACCGTACTCAAGGCCGTGTAGAAGTTCCTTTGGATGAAGAAGATCTGGTTCACGTTCGCCAGTGGATGGATGAGCGCCATAAAAACGTTGGTTCTGATATTCCATTCAAAACACGCATGATCGAAGGAAGCGAGTTAAATCAGCGTCTTCGTGGTGCTAAATCTGATTGGAAAATTGCAGGTTTCGAAGAAGATTCTGGTAGTTTCGATGCGGAAGTTACTGCATTCGTTATGGCAGAATACGCGAAGAAAATTGGTATTAAAATCTATACCAACTGTGCAGCGCGTGGCTTAGAAACTCAAGCGGGTGTGATCTCTGATGTTGTGACTGAAAAAGGCGCAATCAAAACTTCTCAAGTTGTTGTTGTGGGTGGTGTTTGGTCTCGTCTGTTCATGCAAAACCTGGGTGTAGATGTTCCAACATTACCAGCTTATCAATCACAACAATTGATTAGCGCGGCACCAAATGCACCGGGTGGAAACGTTGCTCTGCCAGGCAATATTTACTTCCGTGAACAAGCCGATGGAACCTATGCAACTTCTCCACGCGTGATAGTGGCACCTGTTGTTAAAGAATCCTTCACTTATGGCTATAAATATCTGCCATTGTTAGCATTGCCAGACTTCCCTGTTCATATTTCATTAAACGAACAGCTGATTAACTCGTTTACCCAAGAGACCAGCTGGAAATTAGATGAAGTTTCTCCATTTGAGAAAAACCGTGATATGACGGCATTACCAGACTTACCAGAACTGAATTCATCTCTAGAAAAACTGAAAACTGAGTTCCCTGCATTTAAAGACTCTAAATTAATTGACCAGTGGAGCGGAGCGATGGCTATCGCACCAGATGAAAACCCAATTATTTCTGAAGTCAAGGAATATCCAGGTCTGGTTATTAACACAGCAACTGGCTGGGGTATGACTGAAAGCCCAGTTTCCTCTGAAATGACCGCAGATATTCTGTTAGGTAAAGAGCCAATCATTAACCCGAAAGCATTTAGCCTGTATCGTTTCTAAGTACAGTTTGTTATTGACATTAATGTTGATATAAAAATACTAACGCCCTCATATTGAGGGCTTTTTTGTATCGACAGAAAGTTAAGATTAAATCAAAACAATGCAGCCGTTCTTTTTTAATTTTTCAACGATATTAGGTTTGACTGGAAAGTAACCTTACTCTAAATCGCCAAAATGCTGGGTAAACTGTGTTTCGTACTGACCTATAAATTGCTCTAGTTTTGCTGGAGTATCTCTAATGTTGGTTTCTGTAATACCTGCTTTTGCCATTGCCGCTTTTAATTTTGCTTCCGTTCCTTCATTAATGTCGATGTTAGCAATAACCAAGAAAATGGTTTTTAAATCATCACAGCCGCTTTTTGTTTCACATACCTTCGCGATTTTCTGCTCATTAGACATATAGATAGAATAGCTAAAGGCATCTTTGGTGCACACTACATCATTTCTCTCTTCTGAGGTCATATCTTTAGTTATGGCACTGAAAACGCTATTAGTGACCTCTGTGTAGTTTGCAAAAGAGGTGCTATTTTTAGGGGTTGGCAAACCGCTTTTCGTTAAACTTTGATTAGTCACAGGTAAACAGGCCGAATTGGCCATAGCGCCAGAAACAACCGTACCGCTTAAAATGATCGATAAAAGTAATTTTTTAAACATAACAAACCTTTCGTTTTTGAAATGATAAAGTAACGTATAATTTAAGTTTAATTGAGGATATAGGATTAACGGTATTTTTTAGGTTTTATTTAGACTTTGTAATTGATATCTAATTATTTTACGGAGTTAAGATTTTTAGGTGTTTATAAAGGTTGTTTAAGCATGCGATTGGCATGATATTTTTATGAAAAAAACGAAACTATGTTAGCAAAATACATATTAGGCACCATGAAAAAGCAGGCCGCATGTGAAGTTATTTTTGATCAGCGCCAGCAAGATGCTCAGTCGGAAGTTATGCAAATTATCCGGCAGTGGCGATTTCATGATGGGGTTATTCTTCAATGCTCTGAAGAAATCGAATTATCTATTCCCGATAATGATAGCCAATGTCCTGAGTGTTGGATTATTTGGCAAGTTATTGATTCTGCGGGGTGTTCTGTTTTACCTCAAAGAAAAGAGTTTTTTAACGCATGCCAGCAAGCATTTTGGCTAAAAATGCAAATAGCAGAAGAATAAAGCGAAAGATAAGCAAATTAATGACGAATTTAATGTAGAGGCTATCATTGGTTATGAGGTGTTTTTTTGCATATTAACCGATTGAGAGTAATCTTCTGGTAAATTTAGGTATATTAATTAAATTGACTACGTTTTGATAAACACGTTTGAAATATCATATATAGCAAGATTTGTAAGTGAGCGTGCCACATGGCGATGGATAAAATTAAAGAATTATTTGTGAATAACAGGGAATGGGCAACGTCGATTAAAGAACAAGACCCTAGCTTTTTTCGACAATTATCAAAAGACCAACAACCTAAATTTTTATGGATTGGTTGCTCCGATAGCCGAGTACCTTCTGAAAAATTAATTAAAGTTGGCCCTGGCGATCTATTTGTTCATCGAAATATAGCGAATCTGGTGGTTCACACGGATCTCAACTGTTTATCTGCTATTCAATATGCTATTGATGTGCTCAAAGTGGAACATATTATTGTCTGTGGGCATTATGGCTGTGGTGGTGTTGAGGCTGCGATTAACAATAAGGAATTAGGTTTAATTGATAATTGGCTGCTGCATATTCGAGATATTTGGTTTAAACATAGCCGCATGTTAGGTGAGCTTAAACCAACAGAACGTATTAATCGTTTATGTGAATTGAACGTGATTGAGCAAGTTTATAATCTGGGCCACTCCACCGTATTACAATCTGCTTGGAAAAGAGGGCAGGATATTATGGTTCACGGTTGGATCTACGGTATTAATGATGGTTATTTGGTGGATCTTGATATTACGGCAGATAGCCGAGCAAAACTGGAGCTTTGTTATCGTGAAGCGATAGCGGCTTTAACCACAAAAGCGCCGTTTACAACAGGTTGCTCTGCAAATTAATAAAGTAAAGATGCGTTACAGCTAAATTGAGAACTAAATTTTTTCAGTAAAATAATAGAGTTATCGAATGAAGCCTTAGTTGTGATTCATTGCTCATTTGTGAAAATGAGAAGATTGAGTCGTTTGTAAACAATATTTAAAAAGCTTACTATCGTTTCAATATTCACTCGTCTTCCATTAAATGAGGTTTTCTATGTCAATTTCAGCACGTAATCAGCTTACAGGAACGGTCGAATCAGTTGTGGCTGGTGCCGTTAATGATGAAGTGGTTTTAAGCTTAGGTAATGGTGAAACAATTTCTGCGGTGATCACGAAAAATAGCACTCAGTTGTTAGGCTTGGCAAAAGGTAAGCAGGCTGTTGCGATTATTAAGGCGCCATGGGTTGTCTTAGTTTCGGATGAGCACGAGTATCTTTTTTCGGCTCGTAACCAGTTCAGTGGACGTATTGATGGGATTGAAACAGGTAGTGTGAATGCTGTTGTTCATTTGACAACGAATGCCGGAACGAAATTATCTGCCGTTGTGACAAATAATAGCATTGAAGAGATGAAATTAGAGGCAGGCAGTAAAGTTACCGCTATTGTCAAAGCATCTAGTGTAATTTTAGCGACGAAAAAATAAGTTAGACCGCTCAATATTACCAAGGTCGTAGTTTT
Source organism: Providencia sp. wls1922 (assembly GCF_009706505.1). Lineage (NCBI taxonomy): Bacteria > Pseudomonadati > Pseudomonadota > Gammaproteobacteria > Enterobacterales > Morganellaceae > Providencia > Providencia sp. wls1922. Next base: position 66,472 of record NZ_WLUG01000099.1, read on the forward strand.
TCTACGACCTATCTATCAGAAGTTAGTTTTTTGCATTTATTCTTAATTGTCCATTTGAACAGGTAGTTAGCATATCTTTTTTTAATAACAGTGAATTAAACAACGGTTAGATGCATAAATCCACCAGAGAAACGACCACTTTCAGGAACAAAGCATAAGAGTTTTTCGCCTTTATTTAAACGCCCTGAATGTAATAATTCATGGATCATGATGTAGATTGAGGCAGAGCCAGTATTTCCTCGCTCTGAGAGATTGGTAAACCAACGCTCTTGAGGGATCGCAAAGTTGAGGTCAGTCAAGCATTCAGATACCGGTTGACGAAAATATTCGGATGAAATGTGGGGAAGGAACCAGTCTATATTATTTGCTGAAATTCCATATTTTTCGATGACTTTTTGTAGTGGTTTTTTTAGCGCTAAGGCGATGATATTTTCATTAAGTAAACGTACATCTTGTTTAATGGAAAAAATTGACCGTGTAATCCATTCTTCTTGTTTCAACTGCTTCCAACTAATTAATTTTCCGTCACTGTCTTTTTCTGCCCCAGCATACATACATGCAGGAATTTCATTCGCGTACGATGAGATATCAATCCAATCAATGCGTAATGATAAGCTATGTGGATTAGGTTGATTTTTCAGCAAGAATGCACCGGCGCCATCGGAAAGCATCCAACGTAGAAAGTCTTTTTCAAAAGCAATTTCTGGGCGCTGTACTAATTGTTCGACCAATGCCTCATTTTCAGCTTGGAAATTACGTGCATGTAAAACGGGAGAGACAACTTCTGATGCGGCTGAAACTGCATTGGTAGTTGTTCCAGAACTGACGGACAAATAAGCATATTTCAACGAAGTTAAGCCTGCTAAGCAAATGCCGGATGTTGAAACAACTTCACAGGGTTTATTTCCAAGTTCCCCATGAACCATGACGCCGTGACCTGGCATTAGTTGATCGGGCAGCGTCGTGCCTGTGGCTAGGCATTCAATATCATTGAGGGAAAAATCACTATCAACTAATCCATGAATGGATTTTGCAGTAACTTGTGCATTGTTAAAATTAGCCACTCCAGAGGAAGGGTTGAGGACATAATGGCGTTTTTTGATTCCATTACTTTTCAGCACAATTCGAAGGGAACGGGATGCCTTTTCACCAATATAACCTAAAACATGTTCTATATTTTTATTATCAACGGCTTCACCGGGGAGGAATATAGACGTTTTTGTAATATATGTATTAATTTTGCTCATATTTTCTCTATTTAATTAAATTAAATATTCTAAATGTTTATGTGAGCAAAGAAATATACCTGAAAACGTTAATTGAAATGGGAATAAATTATTTAACTAACTAATAAATAATATTATTCAAAACCGTTGTTTAGTATCTTAGCTATGTTATTAAATATAGTCATTATTTAAATTATATAATAAAGCATCAATACTTTGGTGGTAATAATTTATATCGCTGACGTAATTATCCATATTGTTCCTATTTGATACAGCGAGTGCAGCGCCATGAGTAAAATCAATTAAAATATGTATCCAGAGCGTGGCTTGCTCTAAAGAGTATTTTAATTCTATCGCAAGCTCGATTAGAGTATTGGTTATCCGCTGTGCCTCTTCAGGAAACGCATTTGGGTGATTAAATATTGATAACGTTAATTCAGGGTAACGAACAATACATTCTCGGTATTCAGTTAAGAGGTGCTTGATTTGTTCGATGGGTGTTCTCGATAAACAAGGCATTACCTTAGCGTAAACATGGTTAGCAATCGATTTGACTAAACACTCTTTGTCTTCAAAATAGTAATAAATTGTCATGGGGTTAATGCCCATTTCTTTAGCGAGCGCTCGCATACTGAGTGCTGAGAATCCATGGGAATCAATAAATATTATTGCTGCACTGACAATTGCCTCCGCTGATATTTTTGGTTGTTTCTTATTTGGGCGTCCTACCGTTCGTGTTATTGCTACCAATGCTTTATCCATCATTATTCGCCTTCATCCGAGGATTGTTTTATTTCATAGTGGGATTGGATAAATCCAGAATTAAAGGTTTTAGTTTGTGTATGGTATAAGTGAATATCGTTAGGAATTTTACCAAACAATGGGCGACCAGAACCTAATAAAATGGGGATTCGAGTGATGATAAGATCATGAATCAAGCCTTCAGAAATAAAAGATTGAACTACTTTCCCGCCATCAATATAGGCATGATGATATCCCTCTACTTTTAGCATCTGCATGACTTCTTTAGGGGATAGGTCAATGAAGCGTACTTTTCCTATTAATTCTTCAGGGATAGTTTCTTGAGCGAGTACTTTTGATAGCACAATGACCGGACGATTATAAAACCAAGGTTGAACATGTTTTATTGTCTCATAGGTACCTCTACCCATAATAATCACATCAATATTGGCAATAAATGCATCATAACCGTGATCTTCACCGGTTGAATCTAATTGAAGTAACCAGCTGATATCGCCGTTTTCACGGGCTATAAAGCCATCAATGCTGGTTGCAATAAATACATGTCCAGTCGTCATCACTGTATTCTCGCTCTAATTTATTATACGGCGTATAATAAATGGATAGGTAGAATTTGCAATAGTGAAGTGCTTAATTCCTTATCAGGATAATCTGCATAAAATGGATTAGGGCAGGTGTAAAAAGGTATATTGACAAAGTATATCTAAAGATTAGAATGATTCTCAATTGGTCTCTAAGACTCGTAAGCGTTTACGTTAATCAACGCATATAACTTTGTTGTACCAACAGTTATATGCTGTTGTGTATCCGCTGATTAATGGAGACTGTATGTCATATCAAGACCGTAATTATGTATTAGGTATACCTAAACTTCCTATGAGAGCCCTATTTTTTCTGGTGCCTTTCTTTTTATCTTTGGTGATGAGCGGTATTGTTTCACTAATAAGTACTCTTCGTGCGCTAGGATTCACCTCCGAAATTTATGAGCCTTGGATTAGTTCATGGGCTATTTCATGGATGATTGCATTCCCAACAGTATTATTTGTTTTGCCTATTGCAAGACGTGTATCTCTGCTATTTGTTAAGCAAGCTTAAACAATATGCCACCTATTATTAGGTGGCATAAATAGTGATTTTATTGAGAAGAAAATATTTTTATGTCATTAAAAATTATTGGATTATTTTTTTTAACTGCGATAGCAGAAATTTTAGGTTGCTACTTCCCTTATTTATGGATGAAAAAACAGGGAAGTATTTGGCTGTTAGTACCCACCGTACTCAGTTTAATGCTGTTTGTTTGGTTGTTAACGTTACACCCTGAAGCCAGCGGACGTATTTATGCAACCTATGGAGGCATTTATATTGTGACGGCATTGATCTGGCTAAAAGTCGTTGATGGTGTTTCCCTTGCCGCTACAGATTGGATTGGTGCGCTGGTGGTTTTACTTGGTGCAGGTATTATTATTAGCGGTTGGAAATAATAATTATCCATATATTAAGTTAATTTTAAATATCTAGCTTAATATATGGATTGGTTATCTATTTTAATGTAGGTATAAACCACAATATAGAAAACATTTTCTAATCTAATTAAAATTCATTTGCATTATCTTTATTTAACTTAATTTGTTACTTAATTCAAATGATTTATCTAATTGATCTAAATCAATTTAACAATAATTACCCATTAAGTGGTATTTTTAATGGCTAATTAACTACCTAAATGACATTAATTAACCTTTATTTTCACTTTCATTGATTTTAGGCAATATCTAATTACAAGTGACTGATATTCTCTCCCGCGAATATACAAAAATAAAAAGAGGTTAATAATGAACGTCAGTCGCAGAAAGTTTTTTAAAATCTGCGCCGGCGGGATGGCAGGTACAACTGTAGCTGCGTTAGGTTTTATGCCAGGAATGGCAATGGCTAATGTACGTGAAAATAAATTATTGCGTTCGAAAGAAACGCGTAATACTTGTACCTATTGTTCCGTGGGTTGTGGATTGCTGATTTATAGTATGGGTGATGGGGCAATGAATGCTCGCTCTGCCATCTTCCACGTCGAGGGTGATGCCGATCATCCAGTGAATCGCGGTGCTCTGTGTCCGAAAGGGGCGGGGTTACTGGATTACATTCGTAGTGACAGTCGTTTACGTTATCCTGAATATCGCGCACCAGGCTCGAATAAATGGGAACGCATTAGCTGGGACGATGCTTTTACGCGCATTGCCCGCTTAATGAAAGATGACCGTGATGCCAACTTTATTGAAAAAAATGAACAAGGTGCCACTGTCAATCGTTGGTTATCAACAGGGATGCTTTGCGCCTCTGCGGCTAGCAATGAAACGGGGATGTTAACCCAAAAATTCGCACGATCGCTCGGTATGTTAGCGGTCGACAACCAAGCGCGTGTCTGACACGGACCAACGGTAGCAAGTCTTGCTCCAACATTTGGTCGCGGTGCGATGACCAACCACTGGGTTGATATTAAAAACGCCAATGTGATTGTGGTGATGGGCGGTAACGCCGCTGAAGCTCACCCTGTCGGATTCCGTTGGGCGATTGAAGCGAAAAACAATAATGATGCAACCTTGATTGTGGTAGACCCGCGCTTCACGCGTACCGCATCGGTGGCCGATCATTACGTGCCAATTCGTTCAGGAACGGATATTACCTTCCTTTCTGGTGTTCTACTTTATCTTATTGAAAATAATAAAATAAATGCAGAATACGTTCAGAACTATACCAACGCATCTTTGATTGTTAGAGATGATTTTGATTTTAACGATGGCTTATTCAGTGGCTATGACGCTGAAAAAGGTCGTTATGACAAAACCAGTTGGAACTATAAGTTTGATGAAAATGGTCATGCATTACGTGATGACACGTTACAAGATCCGCGTTGTGTTTGGAATCTGCTAAGAAAACACGTTTCCCGCTATACCCCTGAAATGGTTGAACGGATCTGTGGTACATCACAAGCAGACTTCTTAAAAGTGTGTGAAATTCTGGCAACCACGAGCGCCGCAGATAAAGCGGGGACATTCCTGTACGCATTAGGTTGGACTCAGCATACAGTGGGCGCGCAAAACATCCGTACCATGGCGATGATCCAGCTGCTTTTAGGCAACATGGGGATTTGTGGTGGTGGGGTGAATGCGCTACGTGGACACTCAAACATTCAAGGCTTAACAGATTTAGGTCTGCTATCGACGAGCCTTCCGGGCTATTTAACGCTGCCATCAGAAAAACAGTTAGATGTTGATAGCTATTTAGCCGCGAATACGCCAAAAGCCACATTACCCAATCAGGTTAACTACTGGAGCAACTATCCGAAATTCTTCGTCAGCTTGATGAAATCATTCTACGGTGATGCGGCTCAACCAGAGAACCAATGGGGCTTTGATTGGTTACCTAAATGGGATCAAGCTTATGATGTTATGAAGTATTTTGACATGATGAGCAAAGATAAAGTCAACGGCTACATCTGCCAAGGCTTTAACCCAGTTGCCTCGTTCCCAGATAAAAACAAAGTGGTTAGCTGCTTAAGTAAGCTGAAATATTTAATCGTGGTTGACCCATTAACCACCGAAACAGCGAACTTCTGGCAGAACCACGGCGAAATGAACGACGTTGATCCTGCTTCCATTCAAACGGAAGTTTTCCGTCTGCCTTCAACCTGCTTTGCGGAAGAAGATGGCTCCATTGCTAACTCCGGTCGCTGGTTACAGTGGCACTGGAAAGCGGCGGACGCACCGGGTGAAGCGCGTAACGATGGTCAGATCTTAACGGGTATTTTGCACAAAATCCGTGAGATGTATGAACAAGAAGGTGGTAAAGGTCGCGAACCATTGCTGCAAATGCGTTGGGATTATAAACGTCAATTCCATCCTGAATCGGAAGAAGTGGCGAAAGAGAACAACGGGGTTGCACTGGTCGACTTATATGATGCTGATGGCAACTTACAAGCGAAAAAAGGCGAGCTTCTGAATTCATTCGCTCTGCTACGCGCGGATGGTTCAACGGCATCTTCTTGCTGGATCTACACGGGTAGTTGGACCGAAAAAGGCAATCAGATGGCGAATCGCGATAACAGCGACCCATCCGGCATTGGTAATACATTGGGTTGGGCATGGGCATGGCCATTAAACCGCCGCGTTATCTATAACCGTGCCTCTTGTGATACCAAAGGTAAGCCATGGAATAAAGATCTGGTTCTGATTGAGTGGAACGGTAAGAAGTGGGTCGGAAACGATGTTCCTGACTTTAACGCATCGGCACCAGAAGTCGGTACTGGGCCATTTATTATGCAGCCAGAAGGTTTAGGTCGTCTGTTTGCGATTGATAAGATGGCAGAAGGTCCATTCCCTGAGCACTACGAGCCATTTGAAACGCCATTGGGAACTAACCCATTGCATCCAAATGTGGTCTCTAACCCTGCTGCGCGAATTTTTGAAGATGACAAGAAACGTCTTGGAGATCATAAGGAATTCCCGTATGTCGGAACCACTTATCGCTTAACGGAGCATTTCCATACTTGGACCAAGCATGCGCGCTTAAACGCCATTGCTCAGCCAGAGCAGTTTGTGGAAATCAGTGAAACCTTAGCCAAAGCCAAAGGTATCGTTTTGGGTGATAAGGTTAAAGTCAGCAGTAAACGCGGCTTTATTAAAGCGATTGCCGTGGTAACACCACGTCTGCAAACCCTGATGGTTGACGGTAAACCGATTGAAACAGTGGGTCTACCTATTCACTGGGGCTTTGAGGGTGAAACGCAAAAAGGCTTTATTACCAACACGTTAACGCCATCTGTGGGGGACGCTAACTCTCAGACTCCTGAGTATAAAGCGTTTTTAGTTAACATTGAGAAGGCGTAAGGGAGGGAACTATGTCCATGCAATCTCAAGACATTATTAAACGTTCCGCGACCAATAGCATTACGCCTCCACCACAGGCGCGTGACGATAAATTTGAAGTCTGCAAACTGATTGACGTGTCATCCTGTATCGGCTGTAAAGCCTGTCAGGTGGCATGTTCAGAATGGAATGATATCCGTGATGAGGTAGGACACTGCGTTGGGGTTTACGATAACCCAACCGATTTAAGTGCCAAATCTTGGACGGTGATGCGTTTTAGCGAAGTCAGTGAGCAAGGCAAATTGGAATGGCTTATCCGTAAGGATGGCTGTATGCACTGTACCGATCCAGGTTGCTTGAAGTCATGCCCATCTGCGGGTGCGATTATTCAATATGCTAACGGTATTGTGGATTTCCAATCGGAACACTGTATTGGTTGTGGTTACTGTATCGCGGGTTGCCCGTTCAACATTCCTCGATTAAATCCAAAAGATAATCGTGTGTACAAATGTACATTATGTGTTGACCGTGTTGCCGTGGGGCAAGAACCGGCTTGCGTGAAAACTTGCCCGACAGGTGCTATTCGTTTTGGTACTAAAAACGAAATGCTGGAATACGGCGCGGAGCGTGTTGAAAAACTGCAAAAACGGGGTTATGCCCAAGCTGGCATTTATGATCCTGAAGGTGTTGGGGGAACTCATGTGGTGTACGTGCTACATCATGCGGATAAACCTGAGCTTTATCATGGATTACCAAAAGACCCACAGATTGATACACCAATTAATCTATGGCAAAGCATCCTGAAACCATTATCGGTAGCGGGCTTTATCGCCACATTTGCAGGGCTGATTTTCCACTATGTGGGTATTGGTCCAAATAAAGAAGTGGATGATGAAGAGGAGAAAGATGACCATGAGTAAAAAGAGCAAAATGATCGTTCGGACTAAATTTATTGACCGAGCGTGCCACTGGACAGTGGTTATCAGCTTCTTCTTAGTCGCATTGTCGGGTATTGCACTGTTTTTCCCAACCTTGAAGTGGCTGACTGAAACTTTCGGTACGCCACAGATGGGACGAATTTTGCATCCTTTCTTCGGTGTGCTTATTTTCGTCGTGCTGATGTTTATGTTTGTGCGCTTTGTAAAACACAATATCCCAGATAGAAAAGATATTCCTTGGCTACTGAATATTGTGCAAGTTCTCAAAGGTAACGAACATAAAGTGGCTGATGTGGGCAAATACAACGCCGGTCAAAAAATGATGTTCTGGAGTATCATGAGTATGATTTTTGTGCTTTTGGTTACCGGAATTATCATGTGGCGACCTTATTTCGCGCATTTATTCCCAATCTGGATGGTGCGTTGGAGTATTTTGATTCATGCATTAGCGGCAATTATTCTGATCCATGCAATTTTAATCCACATGTATATGGCATTTTGGGTTAAAGGATCTATCAACGGCATGATTGAAGGTAAAGTTAGCCGTCGCTGGGCGAAGAAACATCACCCACGTTGGTATCGCGATGTTGAAGCGAAAGAAGCCAAAGCGGAAGCTGAAAAAAGCCAGTAATTTCGCTGTCAATTAAGTAATATAAGCCACTGTTGTTGACGTTACCGAGAAGGTTACACAATGACAGTGGCTTTTTTATGTTTAAAGAATGTCTTATTTGAGGTTGATTGTATTGAGTCATTTAGGAGGGGAAATGGTTGAGCTGGTAAGAATTTCTGCAAATGATAAACACGATAATGAATTAATTAA